>ONXY01000371.1 GCA_900321945.1 uncultured Eubacteriales bacterium
CCCGCGTACCAAGATTGTGAAGGAGGATTGGGTTTATGAACAAGCAGGATATTAAGAAGATCGTCCTCGCCTATTCCGGCGGTCTCGATACGTCCATCATCATCCCCTGGCTCAAGGAAAATTACAATGATCCCGAGATCATCGCCGTTTCCGGCAACGTCGGCCAGGGCGGGGAACTGGACGGTCTGGAAGAGAAAGCGCTGAAAACCGGCGCTTCCAAGCTCTACATCCTGGATCTGACGGACGAGTATGTGGACGACTACATCATCCCCACCATGAAAGCCGGCGCGGTGTACGAGGACTATCTTCTCGGCACCAGTCACGCCCGTCCCTGCATCGCGAAGGGGCTCGTGGAAATTGCCCTGAAGGAGGGGGCCGACGCCATCTGCCACGGATGCACCGGGAAAGGAAACGATCAGGTCCGGTTCGAGCTGGCGGTCAAGCACTTCGCTCCCAATATGCATATCATCGCTCCCTGGCGGGAGTGGTCCATCCAGAGCCGCGAGGAGGAAATCGACTACGCGGAAGCCCATAACGTTCCGCTGAAAATCACAAGGGAAACCAATTATTCCAAGGATAAGAACCTGTGGCATCTGAGTCACGAAGGGCTGGATCTGGAGGATCCGGCAAACGAACCGCAGTACGGGAAGCCCGGTTTCCTGGAAATGGGCGTGTCCCCCATGGAAGCGCCGGACGAGCCGACATACGTTACGCTGGAATTTGACAAGGGCGTTCCCGTCGCGCTGGACGGGGAAAAGATGTCCGCGAAAAATATCATTCTGAAGCTGAATGAGCTTGGCGGAAAAAACGGCATCGGCATCATTGATATCGTGGAAAACCGGCTGGTCGGCATGAAGTGCCGCGGCGTTTACGAGACTCCCGGCGGTACCATTCTGTACAAAGCCCATGAGGCGCTTGAATCCGTCTGTCTGGACAAGCTGCCCATGCACGAAAAGCAGAAGCTTTCCGTCACCTTCGCGGAGCTGGTTTACAACGGCCTGTGGTTCTCCCCTCTGCGGGAGGCGCTGTCCGCCTTCGTCGACAAGACCCAGGAGCGTGTGACCGGAAAAGTCCGTCTGAAGCTGTACAAGGGCAACATCATCCGGGCGGGTCTCTGGAGCGATTACTCCCTCTATTCCGAGAATATCGCCACCTTTGGCGCCAGCGACTACAATCAGAAGGACGCCGCCGGCTTCATCACCCTTTTCGGGCTTCCCACCCGGGTCCAGGCCATGGTGGACGCGCAGCAGAAAATCTGAGTTCCCTCTTCACAGATTACGCCCGGAGAAAGCTCCGGGCGCCTTTTTTATGCTTTTAGGGGAAAGCCGGTTACGGTCTGCGTCCGGAACTATATCTTTTCGGCCGCCCTGAGCTTCGCGCTGCGCGCGCGGGGGTTTCGGGCTGTTTCTTCCTCCGTGGGCTTGACCGCACCTCCGGCCAGAACCCGCAGCTGCGGCTTCCGCCCGCAGGTGCAGACAGGCGCTTTCGGGGGGCAGACGCAGGGATTCTGCAGCCGCTGGAAGCAGCGCTTCACCAGTCTGTCCTCCAGGGAGTGGAAGGTGATCACGCAGATCCGTCCCCCGCTTTTCAGACAGTCCGTCAGATCGCAAAGCGCCTGATCCAGCGGCGTCAGCTCGTCGTTTACCGCGATCCGTACGGCCTGAAACGTTCTTCGGGCCGGGTGTCCGTCCTCTTTTCTGCGGACCGCCCGCGGAATCGCGGCGTCCACGGCCGCCACCAGGTCGAATGTGGTTTCCAGCGGCTTCTTTTTCCGGTGTTCGCAAATGATCTTCGCGATCCTGGCCGCCCATTTCTCCTCGCCGAAATCCCGGATGATCTCCGTCAGTTCCCGCTCATCCGCTTCGTTCAGCAGCTCCGCGGCCGTTCTTCCCCGGCTTCTGTCCATCCTCATATCCAGCGGAGCGTCCTCGTGGTAGCTGAAGCCCCGTTCCGGCGTGTCCAGCTGAGGGCTGGACACGCCGAGATCCAGCAGAACCCCGTCCAGGAGCGGCGCCCCTGCTTCCGCCAGGAGTTCCTTCGCGTCGTGGAAATTGCCGTGTATCGCCCGGAATCCGGGATACTCCTTCAGTCTTTCCGAGGCCGCGGCGACCGCCGTCTCGTCCCTGTCGATTCCGTACAGCGCCGCTCCGGGCCCGGCAGCCTTCAGAATAGCCTCGCTGTGGCCTCCGCCCCCGAGCGTGCCGTCGCAGTATACTCCTCCCGCCGCGGGCCGGATCCATTCCAGGGTCTCCCGAAGCATTACGGGTTCATGAATAAAACCGCCCATCGTCTGCTCCTTATTCGTTCGCGAACAGTTTTTTCAGATTCAGCGCGGCCTGCTTCACCGCGTTTTTCTTTTCGCCGTTCAGGATCAGCTCGTTCTGCGCGTCCCGCAGGCTCAGTCCGTTCCGGATCATTTCGTCGGCGATCCGCGCCTCGAGCGAAACCGGCGCCGCCGTTTCCGCCGGCCGGGGTTTCTCCGTGCCGTGCAGATCCAGCACCAGACAGTATTCGCCTTTTTCCGTCTTCGGGTTTTCCCGCAGCGCCGCGAGAACATCCTCCGGGCTCCCCCGCAGGGTCTTCTCATGCAGTTTGGTCAGATCGCAGCTTACGCTCAGTTCAGCTCCGGGGAGCGTTTCTGCGATGGCTTCCACCAGATCCGTCACCCGGAAGGGAGATTCGTGAATCACCGCGGCGCGAACGCCCCCGGAGATCTCCTTCAGCTTTTCCCGAAGTTCCTTTTTCTCTCTGGGCAGGAAACCGTAGAACGCGAATTCCCGCGTGTTGAATCCGGAAACGCTCAGCGCCGCGACGGCTGCGCAGCATCCCGGAACCGGCTGCACCTCGATTCCCCTGTCTGCGCAGGCCCGGACCAGACCGTATCCGGGATCGGATACGCACGGGGTTCCCGCGTCCGTCGTCAGAGCGACCTTCAGATCCTCCGCCGCCATTTTATCCGCCAGGTACTCCCCTTTGCCGCTCTCGTTATGCTGATGGCAGCTGGTCAGCGGCGTCCGGATTCCGAAAGCCTGGCACAGCTTTCCCGTGACCCGCGTGTCCTCCGCGGCAATCAGATCCGCGTTTCTCAGGGTTTCCACGGCCCGGGGGGACCAGTCCTGCAGGTTCCCGATGGGCGTAGCCACAACGTAAAGTATCGCCACTTCTTTCCTTCCTTCCGGCACAGCCGTGTTTCGTGATTCACGGACCCCGCGGGACGTCCGCCGTCATACCGGTCCGGGTTTCTCTCCCGGTACGGACAAAAGAACCGTCCGGCGGTTGATTCCTCCGGACGGAACTCGGATATCCTTATTTCCTGATCTCCAGCGGCTTCTTTCCCGTCAGCGCGGCGCTTCTTTCGTCCGGCTGGTACAGGCCGGCGTACAGGGTGCCGTGCTCCGCGGGAACGCGGTCGCCGTTTTCATTCACCACGGTCCAGGTCAGAGGATCCAGTTTCATCCGGATTTCCTTCTCTTCACCCGGGAGCAGCCGGATCCTGCGGAAGCCGCAGAGCCTGGGATGCAGCGGAGCAAATCCGCTGTCGCAGCGGACGTATGCCTGAGCGACGGTCTCCCCTTCCATGCTCCCGGTGTTTTTCACCCGGAGCAGAAGCCCGTCCGCCGTTTCTTCCGCGCGGGTAATCTCGAAATCCGTATAGCTCAGTCCGTATCCGAAGGGGTAGAGAGGCGTGCCCTCGAAGTACCGGTACGTCCGGTTCTTCATGGAATAGTCCTCAAAGTCGGGCAGATCGCCGACCTCCCGGTAGAATGTCAGAGGCAGCCGTCCGCTGGGGTTCACCTCGCCGAACAGAATCTCCGCCAGAGCCGTTCCGCCGGCCTGTCCGGGATACCACGCGAAGATCTTCGCGTCGCCTTCCGGGACGTTCAGGCTGCTGCCCGCCGCGACGACTGTCACCAGCTTCCGGGCCTTCTCCTTCAGCACGGCCAGCAGCTTCCGCTGGCTTTCGGGAATCAGCAGGTCCTTCTTGTCCCCGCTGAAGTACTCGTTGCCGGTATCGCCTTCCTCGCCTTCCAGTCCCGCGTCCAGGCCGACGCAAGCGATGGTCGCGTCGGCAGCCTCGGCGTACATCGCCGCTTCCGCGAGACGGTCGTCCGCCTGCGCCAGGCCGCTGGTCCGGTCCTTGAACAGATGGCTTCCCAGGCTGTACAGCACCCGGATCCCGTGTTTTTCCGCGTAGGCGCGGATTCCGGCGAGGAAAGTCACGTACCGGCTGCTGGTTCCGTTGTAGTTGCCCTCCAGCGCGGTTACGCTGTCGGCGTTGGGGCCGATCACGGCGATGGTCCGGATCTTCCCGGGGTCAAGGGGAAGAACGCCGTTATTCTCCAGAAGCACCATGCTTTTTTCCGCGGCTTTCAGCGCAAGCGCGGCGTTTTCGTCGGTATCGACCGCCGTCACCGGGATTTTGTCGTACTCGCAGTCGTCGGCGAACATTCCCAGCAGCGCCCGGGTCGTCATCAGCCGGGTGCAGGCCCGGTCGATGTCCTCCTCGGTGATCAGCCCTTCCTGCAGCGCTTCCAGCATATGCAGATAGGTGTTTCCGCAGTTCAGATCGCACCCGTTCCGGATGGCCAGCGCGGCGCTTTCGGGAGCTGTTCCGGTTACGTGATGATTCACATGAAAGTCGCGGACGGCCCAGCAGTCGCTGACTACGTGGCCGCGGAATCCCCACCTGTCCCGAAGAATGTCCTTCAGCAGTGTCTTTGAGCCGCATGCCGGTTCTCCGTTCACGCGGTTGTAGGCGCCCATGACGCTTTCCACTTCCGCTTCTCTGACGGTGGCTTCAAAGGCGGGCAGATAGGTCTCAAACATATCCTTCAGGCTTGCCCTGGCATCGAACTCGTGCCGGAGAGCCTCGGGGCCTGAATGGACCGCGAAATGTTTGCTGCAGGCTGACGTTTTCAGATATTTTCCGTCCCCCTGCAGACCTTTGATGAACCGTATGCCCAGACGGCTTGTCAGATATGGATCCTCGCCGTAGGTTTCATGCCCCCGTCCCCAGCGCGGGTCGCGGAAGATATTGATATTCGGGCTCCACACCGTCAGGCCTTTGTAAATGTCCCTGTCCCCGTGGCTGCTCTGACCGTTGTACTTGGCCCGGGCTTCCTCCGAGATCGCTTCGGCGATCTCCTGCTGCATATCCTCGTCGAACATGGCCGCGAGCCCGATGGCCTGCGGAAAAACCGTGGCCGTGCCTGCCCGCGCAACTCCGTGCAGCACTTCGTTCCACCAGTTGTACGCGGGTATCCCCAGTCTGGGAATCGCGGGAGCGTCGTATTTCAGCTGACTGGCCTTCTCTTCCAGGGTCATCCTGCTTACCAGTTCCTCCGCCTTGCGCCGGGCTTCTTCTCTGTTGCGCATGATCCATTCTCCTTTGCGGTCCTTTGAGGAGGCGCGTTCCTTCGCGGCGGGCTGTTCTTCCCTGCCGTTTCTTCCGCCGGGTTCTCTCCGGAAGAAATGATCGTGTGTGAATTAACCGCATTCAGTTCTCCCGGATCGGTTTCATGTTATCACACGGCCTTCGGTTTTTCAATTGATTCGGGCACATTTACGGCTTCCGCCGCAACAGATGACCATTCCGGATTGATTATTGCGCGTCGCGTACTCTGTATACCGCCGCTTCGCCGTTCTCAAACACGGCAGGCCAGATTTCCGCTATTTTTTCCTCATTCACGTCATAGTTCGATCGTTCATAAGAGGAAACATAGATATAGTCCACGCCGTATTTTTCCAGAACGTCCCGGGCGTTCCCGGGATCTTCGTAGAAGCGGGCCAGATCCGCCTTCCGCTCGGAGGTGTCGAAGCCGTGCCAGTACAGCCACAGATCCGGTCCGCATACAATGGTCCGGCCGGCAATGGAATCAGCGGGATTCAGGTGCTGCGTTCCCGTAAGAAAAACCGCTTCCCTTTCCGTATGATCCCGGATGTATTCTCCGGCCTCCACGCTTTCCCTGCTGAACGCCTGATAGCTGGAAACCCATTCCCTGGCCAGCGTCAGGACGGGGCTGAGAAAAATTACCGCGGCGGCTGCGGCGGCCATGACGGACCTCCCCCGGAGACTCTTCAGCATCCGCCAGACCTTCCCGGCCCAGTTGGCTGCGATCATGCAGCCGATCATCCAGGCCAGATAGAACAGTTTGTTGTTGTCGTACTCATTGGGCTGAAACCGGATCAGCTCCGCCGCCAGAACGATGGGAATCAGGCCGCTGAAAAGCCTTCTCTGCTTCGGATCCCTGTCGAAAGCGGCTGCAAGCAGCATCAGAAAAGGGAGCCCGATATTCTTGACATAAAACCAGATATAGAAGTCCCGCATACCCGTTCCGCCGGGATTGTTCACCCAGTTGAACTGGAAGGTCAGAAAGCCGGTGTGCCCTTCTCCCGTCTGAAGTGCCTGCGCGAAGGTAAACCCGGTCAGCTGCGGAAGCGCCGGCACCGCGGCGGCCGCAAGATAGACGGCGTACTTCCGCAGGATCCCGCTCCGCTTCCTTTGCCCCGGCCCGCCGCCGTGGATCATGTCGTAAAGCAGCACGCCGGCGGAGCTCAGTCCCAGGGCAAGGAAGGTATGCGTATGGATCAGCGGGAGACCTCCCGCCCAGATGCCGAGAAGGATTTCTCCTCTGAGTCCGCGGTCCGGATCACCCCGGCCTGACCGGAACACGGTTTCCAGCAGATAAAAACAGGGGATTCCCATGGCCCATCCGGCCAGAAGCGTCCTCTGGGGAACCATCAGATCCGCGATCACGTTGCTCCACCGCAGGTTATTCGGCTCCGGCTGATTGGTGGGCGTTTTGTAGTATCCTTCCATGATCCTCCGGATCCGCCCGATTACCGTCAGCGTGCCGTCCGCGTCGTATCCGGCCGCCTGGTCGAAATCGTAGAGAAAGCCAAGCCCGCCGTTCAGGAAGAAGAACAGAGCCGCCAGAACGACCGTTTTTCGTCCCGTGGTCATTTCTCTGCCCAGAATCATTACACCCATGAAGCATAGGGCCATCATGAAGGTCCCCGGAAGCGTCACGGAAGCCTGCAGGCCGCATCCCGCCAGATAAAAGCTGGTGCTGAGCGTATCCGCCAGGAAGGGATAGCTGAGCCGGCTGCCGGGATAGAAGGGGTAGTCCGCCGGGAACCTTTTGTCCGCCAGCCCGGTCACAAAGCTCAGGTGCATCGGCAGGTCCCCGTAGGTGCTCTGCCCCACGTTCCAGTTTCCCGCGGCGTCCACACGCATGACGTGCGTATACTGCAGGTATCCGCCCAGAATCGTGAGCGGCAGCGCCGTCAGCAGAAGCTGCTTTCCCAGCGCCGTTTCCTCCCGGTCCCATCCCCGGACCGGTCTCCTGTCCCGGACGAGAAAACAGAGCAGGGTCAGAAGTGCTCCGGCGCCCAGAGCATAAAAATGTGCTTTCAGGGTAAACGCGGAAACAAAAGCGGCCAGCGCGGGCAGCCACATCATTTCCAGAAGCCCCAGGCTCATGCCCAGCCAGATCCGGTCCAGAACCCGCCGACGGGGCAGAAGGAAGCGGACGGACGCGAGGCCCTCCGCCTGAAAGCACAGAAAGATTCCGATGGATAGAAGCATGATTTCTCCTCACGATCCGGCGTGTTTCCGGGAAACGGAAGACTGCAGCCTGTCCGCGATCTCCGTCAGCCTTCTCAGCCGGTGATTGACCGCGCTTTTGCTGACAGGCGGATTCATCATCTCCCCCAGCTCCGCCAGGGACAGATCCGGGTTTTCCATCCGGAGCCGGGCCGTTTCCCGAAGCGCCGGAGGAAGTGTGAAAAGCCCGATGCTCAGGCTGATGTTTCTGCAGGCCTCCGCCTGTCTCTGGGCGGCGTCCAGCATCTTCTCGCTGTTATGCTCGTCGCAGTTGGCGGCTCTCGCGGCCTGCAGTCTGATCTGTCGTCTGACCCGGGTGTTTTCCATTTTCAGAACGCTGGATCCCGCTCCCATCATCGCCAGCATTCCGCTGATCTGCTCGGCGCTTTTCAGATACACGACCGTTTTCCCCTTCCGCTCATACGCGCAGTAAGGAAATCCGCTTTTTTCCAGCAGCCGCCTGAGTGTCTCAGGCAGCCGTCCGTTCTCCGCTTTCCACTCGAAATGATAGGCTTTCTCGGGGTTTGACATGGTCCCTGCGCCCAGAAACGCGCCGCGGAGAAAAGCCTTCCGGCAGCACTGGCGCGTCATGGGATGCCGCGGTACGGTCCGCTTCATTGTCATCCGCCCCTCCTCATCGGTCTCCGCCATATGAAGGGCTGTAAGCAGCGTGTGGCTGTCCTCCTCGTTCAGCGTCAGCACCCAGGTCCTGCGCCCCCCGAGCTGCCGGGTCTGCGTATAATGCAGCATGGGACTGACTCCGAGCCGTGTTTTCAGCAGCTGAAACAGCCGCCGCGCGGCTCCGGTGTTTTCAACCCGGTATGTAACCGCCATTTTTCCGCCGCTTCGGAAGCTGAGGTGGCCGGACGTCTGGGTCAGCGCTCCGATTTCACTCAGCTGGCAGCAGCTTTTCCCGACGGGGAGCCGGACAAGCTCATCCTTAACGCCGGCGGCAAAGCTCTGGCTTTTTTCCCTGGGCATCTCGTTTTCCTTTCAGCGGATCATTCCGTTTTTCCGTTTTATCCTTCCTCTATAGGTACAGCCCATCTGGCCTGTTCCAGCTGCAGATCCCGGTGGCTGACCTCCGTCGGAAGCCCAATTTCCCGAAGGAATTGTCCGATAGCTTCCGCTATGGCCACGGAGCGGTGGGCTCCCCCCGTGCACCCGACGGCCACCACCAGCCTGTGTTTCCCTTCCTCCTGATAGTGTGGAATCAGAAAGCGGAGCATTTCCTTCCACTGGATCAGGAACTGCTTCGTGGTGGGATGATCCAGCACGTAGTCCCGGACGTCCTCGTCCAGGCCGCTGTGCCGGCAGAGACTCTCGATATAAAAAGGATTGGGAAGAAAGCGCACGTCCAGCACCAGATCCGCCTGTCTGGGCAGTCCGCGCTTAAATCCGAAGCTCATCACTTCGGCCCGCATAACCTGCGTATCCCCGTTCAGAGCCCCCAGCGTCTTCTTCAGCAGCGCGCTCAGCGCCCGGCCTCTCAGCCCTGTGGTATCGATCACGTAATTGGCAGTCTCCCGCAGAGGCTGCAGGCGCGTGCGTTCCTCAGTGATGGCCTGCATGAGATTCAGGCCCTCCTGAGCAAGCGGATGCTCCCGCCGGGTCTCCTTGTACCGGTCGAGCAGCGTTTCGTCGCTGGCTTCAAGAAAAATGATGTCGATCCGGTTCCCCAGCTTCCGGAGCTCGCTGATCATACCGGCCACGGCGTACGCATCGAAGAACTCCCCGCTGCGCACATCCATGGCGATGGTTACGGAGGTCTGCCGCATGGGAGTCGAGTTGAACGCGTCGATCAGTTTCGGAAGCAGCATGGGGGGCATGTTGTCCATACAGAAACTCCCCCGGTCTTCCAGATAATGCACGCATGCGGTTTTTCCGGCGCCGCTCTGTCCCGTCACAATCAGGTATCTCACTCTTTCTCTTCCCCCAGGATCCGTATTTCCGGTTCCAGCCGGATTCCCGTCCTCTCCTCCACGATTCTCTGAACTGCCCGGACCAGTTCCAGGTAGTCTTTCGCGCTGTCTCCGGTGTTGACGAGAAATCCCGCGTGTTTCGGGCTTACTCTGGCCCCGCCGACTGCGTATCCCTTCAGCCCGCACCGGTCTATCAACGCCGCGGCGTATGCGCCTTCCGGCCTTTTGAAAGTACTGCCCGCGCTGGGAACGTCCAGAGGCTGGCTTTCCGCGCGCCGGCGGTTCAGGTCCGCCATCTTCTCCCGGATCTCGTTTCCGCTGCCGGGCTGCAGTCTGAAAACGACCCTGCTCACCACCATTCCGTTTTCCTGCAAGGCGCTGCGGCGGTATCCGAAATTGAGCTCTTCCCGCTCCATCGTCCGGATTGTTCCGTCAGGCATCACGCCGGTTACGCTGTAAACCGTCTGGCTCATTTCCCCGCCGTAAGCGCCCGCGTTCATGATCACGCCGCCTCCCACCGTACCGGGTATCCCCGAAGCGAACTCCAGCCCCGTAAGCCCATGCTCTGCGGCAGCGGCCGCGGCACTGCCCATCATGGCGCCGGCCTGGGCGATGAGATCCCGGCCGGAAACCTCCAGCCCGCTCATTCCCCGGCCCATCCGGATGACCAGACCCCGGATTCCGCCGTCCAGCACCAGCACATTGCTGCCGTGGCCCAGGACTGTAACGGGAATCCCGCGTTCTCCGGCTTCGGTCAGCAGACCCGCGATTTCCTCCGCGGACGCCGGCATCGCCATCCAGTCCGCCGGGCCGCCCAGCCGCAGGGTCGTGTAGTCCCGCATCCGGGCTCCTGTAATCACCTGATATCGGTCAAACAAGTTTTCTCCTCTTTCCGCCGCGGGTTTCCCGCAGCCGGCGTTATTATACAACAAAAAAGCGCTCCCGAACAGACCGGCGTGGCGCCGGGGCACATGAAAAACGCTCCGCGATGACGGAGCGTTTCATTTCGAACCCTGCTTATTTCACGATCAGCATCAGCATGCTCAGCGCCACGAAAATGCCCGCGGCGATTTTCGTTCCCAGCGCCAGACGGGCCTCCATGGTCTTGGCCTTGCTCTTGCTGTAATAGCTGTCGGAAGAGCGGCCGCTCAGCGCGCCCAGTCCGTCGTCGTCGGAACTCTGCAGCAGCACTGTCACGATCATGATCAGCGCGTCGATAATCAGCAGGATGGAAAGAACGGTACCCATAAGAATCAAACCTCCTCGTCAGTCAGCGGGGATAGTCTATCATACACTCCCCTAAAATGCAAGGAAAAACGGAAA
>ONXY01000075.1 GCA_900321945.1 uncultured Eubacteriales bacterium
AGGCCGGTTTCCGTGTCGTGCCGCCTCATCCAGTAAGCGGGATACAGGATATAATTGATGCCCGTCCACAGGGTGAACCCCAGCGCGCCCAGCTCGATAAAAATCTTCAGGATATCGTTGTGCAGCGGGTACGCGCGGTTGATGAGCCCCTGGCTGTGCCACATGTTCACCAGATCGGTCACGGCCTCAAAACCCAGCCCCTTCCAGAAAGGGGAGAGCTCGTAATAATCATTGGGCAGGCTCCACAGCACGTCGCGGCCCATCATGTTGATCCCGACCGATTCGAGAAACGCGACCAGAATGCCGGAACGCGTCAGATAGAGATACAGATAAAAGAACAGAGACAGGCCGATCCCCGTCGCCAGGATAAACTTCCCCGGCTTTCGGGCCGCGCGGAGCAGCTTCACGTACACGCAGACGCAGAACACCGCCGGCAGAATGCTGCGCTTCAGCCCCATCAGCATGAAAAAGACGGAAAGAATCACGCCCCAGCGGCGCATCCGCTTTTCCCGCTTCGATCCTTTCGGCGCGAACATCATGTAATAGATGAAAAACTGCCCGAAAAGGAAGGTGATGTCGTGAATTTCCAGCGCGCGCACAAACCCTTCCGCCTCTCCGAAGGTGACAAGACAGGTCACGACGGAGGAAACGCTCGCCTGAAGGCCGTACTTGGGCATTTCCAGCAGCATAATGGCGGCGTTCGCGGCGCACATGCTGAAGAACAGATAATTGACCGCCTTCTCTTCAAGCAGGTAGCACATGAAGACGCAGTAGACGACGGTGATGGTCTGAAACAGGATCTTCTGCGCCGCCCTGCTGACGGACGAAGCCTTTGAGAAATCCGTGATCGTTATGAACAGGCTGATCAGGGAATAGACGGCGATCAGGAGCAGGAAGACGGGGAAATAGCTCAGCGCTTTCCTGAGCTTCGCGAAATCGGCGGCTATAAGAAAATTCAGGAAGGCGCAGACAATCGTCCCGAGCACGACTGCCTTGGGCAGTCCCCCGAGCGAATTGTTGAGGACTTTCCAGTCGCCGAGGCCGGCGAGGACGGTGCAGGCAACGGCAAGAAAAGCGACGAACGCCGGGCATTTTCTCTCCGGTTCCCGCCGGGCTCCGCCGGCCGCGCCGGCCCGAAGGAGATTACCGCCCGTCACGGGGCTTCTCCGTAGTTCCTGTCTCTGCATGGCCCTGCGCGTCCTCCGCCGCGTTCTCCCCGGTGACGTGCTCTGAAACGGGAGAGATTTGTCCTGACTGCATTCTCCGCATGGCAAGCCGGAGCAGATCCCTGATCTCAAAGACGCCGTCCGCGCTGGATACGGCTTTGCCGCAGAGATAGTGAATCGCGTGTTCCGGATTCATATTATTGTATTTCCCGACCTGGCGGCCGACCGCCTGCAGAATCACATCCAGCTTTTCAGACGGACAGCCCGGGAAGAAGGCCAGGAAGACGCCGCCGCCGTTGTACCCCACAAAGCCGTACAGGTCGCCGAAACTCTTGAGAATCATCGCGAAATCCTTCAGCACCTCATCGCCGGCCGCGCGTCCGTATTCGCTTGACAGACGGCTCAGGGAGTCCATTTTCAGCGCCGCGCAGGAGAAATTCCCGTCAAGAAGCCTGTCCGACCACTCGCCGATATACGCGTCGCATCTGGCCCGGTTCGGCAGCTGAACCGTGCTGTCCACATACCGGAAATAGTCGATAAAGTCGAGCGTTCTTCCCAGCAGCACGGCTCCCACGCCGCCCACCAGCGCGAAAAACACCACCGCGAGCGCAAGATACAGCTTGATGTTCACGGTCGGTTTGACGGTGATGCTGCTGATCATGGACAGGTAGTTCGCGCTCAGCTGACGGTTCAGCTCGTGCCCCGTATCCTCCACGAACTGATAATACTTTGCCGCCAGATTCACGCAGTGGTCGATTTTTCCTCGGATCTCTTCGGGGCTGAAGGTTTTCCGCCCGCCCGCGCCGCGGGCGGTTTCGAACACGGAAAGCAGATATTCCTTGTGCTCCTTCTCGAGCGTTTTCTGACGGATTTCTATATTCAGATCCACGTATTCCTGAATCAGGCCGTCGTACGTCGTTTCCTTGCTGCCGGTCTGGCCGCTGTCGTATTCCACGTCCTTCAGGATGGATTCCGTCCCGTTTTCCGCGCTCTGATAATGATAATCCATCATGTCCTTGTTGCGCGTACTGTAATTGTCGATCAGCTTTTTCAGGGAATCGGCGCGTTCCTGCCGGTTGCCGATATACAGCTGCAGGTCCTCGCAGTCCTTTGTCAGCCGGCTCATCAGCAGATCGATATCGCCCGTTTCCGCGTCGGTCAGGATCGCGGCGTACAGGGCCGGAATCTCATAATTGTACAGAAAGTGGTATATGTGGTACAGATCATTGTATGTGTATCCCGTTTCCACAGAACGGAAATACGGATGGTCGGCTCTCTTGCTCAGAAGGTAAGACAGCATCTCCGAAACAGAATTCTCCAGCACCTGCGTGCTTTCACTATAGTCGTAATTCCCTTCGGCGAGCGCGGAAACACCGTTGCTCTGCAGCGGCTCCTCCACGTATTTTTCAGCGTAGAAGTCATAGTAGCTGTTAATGATCGCGTCCAGCATATTCCAGGCGTAATCCTCGCCGGTATCCTTGTCTCCGACGAAATACACCCGGTAGGTATCCGTGACGTAGGAGGGCTCCTCGCCCTTTTCCAGGCGCGCCGCGTTCAGCTTCTGCTGCCTTTCCGGAATGACTTCCTCAACGTAGCAGTTCGAGCGGACGGAGTCGATGTTGGACTGATATCCCAGGTCCGTCAGGGCGTCGTCGATCACCGTCGAAGAATAGATTTCCTCCACGTTCAGAGGGCTTCCGTCCGGCGTCCAGCCATCCTTGGCCCCCTCGTTGGTGTATTGGATGACGGTGGAAGCAACGTAGCGCTGCCGGGATTTTCCGTAGGAATAAATTGCCAGAGAGCCAAGCACGGACACAAGAAAGATCAGCAGGCTGAATTGCTTCAGATAACGCAGGATACTGAATTTTCTCATGCTTCTTTCTCCTTGCCTGAAACAAAAGTCCGAAGGAACACGAAGACGAACGCCGCGATCAGAATCAGCGCGGCGCACAGAAACGAACGGACGAGGCCGGTCCGCTCCGCGAAGCCCGCGCTGACGCTGCTGAAACCGATATAGTTGCGGGCTTTCGCGCTGGTATACGCGCTGTCCGCGGTCTGGATATCGGCGGCGAGCTTTTCCAGCGTCGCCTCCATTTCGCGGATCATGGCGTCGGCCTTTTCCGCTTTTGCGCGGCCGGAGCCGCCCGCCTGCATTTTTCCGGTCAGGTAGGAGCTGTACTCAATCTGTTCCATCCGCTCCGACGCGCCCGCGAGCTGCGCGTCGGCATGAAGGGCCATGTTGTCCATCCCGGTTTTGGTTCTGGACATGTAATACTTCATCGACTGATCCTGGGTGGGAATCATGACGACGGCGCTCATGGCGGCGTCGTACATCTGAATGCCCTTATTGTCCTCGTCGTACGCGGCCATCAGTTTGCTGTACATCAGGCGGTCCATGCGGATTTTGTAATTCAGCATGCTGTTCAGCCCGGCCCTGTCGCTGGCGATGCCGTTTTCGATAATGTAGGAGCGCAGCCTGGGAAGATCGTAGGTATAGAAGTTGTTCACCCGCTGCTCCAGGGAGGAAAAGGTGATTCCGGTATCCGGATCCCGGAAGTTCTTGCTTTCCCGCCTGCGAAGCTGCACATATTTTTCCAGCTGGCTGCACTTGAGCTCCAGCAGGTCGACCGCCATCAGATACTCGTCGTTGAATTTCAGATCGCCGACGTCAAAGGAAAGGATGGAGTGGTTGTATCCGTAGTGCTCCACAAAGTATTCCCTGTAGGCCTTGCAGAGAAGCGAAAGCATATCCTCCGCGGATCTTCCGGCAATCGCGCCGCTGTTTGTAAATCTGACGACGAATGAGGTGCTGATATAGTTCACGCTGCCGCTGACGCTTTTGTCGTGCGTCGCCTGCACGCTGACGCACCGGCTCAGCTCATCCGGGGAGATCTTTCCTTCCAGACCGGCGTACCCGATCAGCCGCTCCATCACCTCGCCGCTTCGGATCTCAAAGATGTTGAAACGCGTCCGGTTCGGCGTCAGGCCTTTGGAGGCCTCCTCATAATCCAGCGACAGCACCGTGCCGGCCGAACGAAGGTTCCGGACATACTGAAAGCCGCACAGAGCCGCAAAAATGATCAGGAAAGCGGCGAGAACGAGGAATTTCCGCTTCCGGAACGCCTCCAGAGCGTTCAGCACGCTGATCCAGCCCTTTCCGGCGGCGCGCGGCGAAGCCGCGCCTCCGGACGCCCTGAATCCGTCTTTTCCTTTCATTGCTTCTCCTTCCTGCTCCCGAAGCCGTCCCGCCGAAGAGCCGCGCGGCTTTTTTCCGGCTTCCCGCCGCGGGACGGCCGCGCACCGGAACCGCTCAATACTGGCTGATATCGATTACAACCAGCTCGGGGGTGTTGTTGATCCGCGGCGGAAAAAACTTCGAATCGCCGAGCCCGGCGCTGACTATCAGCGTCTGCTGCCCGCTCAGCGTGTATTTTCCCGCGGTGAATTCAGGGAAAAAACCTTCTTCGGCCGAATACAGACCGCCGAAGAAGGGGAGGTTCACAATACCGCCGTGCACGTGCCCCGCAATCCCCAGATCGAAACCGTACACGGACAGCTGCGTTTTGAAGAGGACCGGGATATGGGCCATGAGAACGCAGTACGCGGACGGGTCGATATCGGTTTTATCCATGAACTGACGCCCGCCGTATTCCTCAAATCCGTAAGCCGTGCCTTCCACGCCGATCAGCTGGATGACGTTCTTACCGATCCGGATCTCCTCCCGGGCATTTCGCAGAAGCTTCAGCCCCGCGCCTTCGAATTTTCCGGGCAGATCCCTGTCGTTCCGGTAATAGATGCGCTCGCTTTCGTGGTTGCCGAGGATTCCGTAGCAGGGCGCGATTCCGGACGCCGCGGACACAAGATTCAGAACGGCCCGGTAGTCGTCGCTTTCCCGGATAACCATGTCGCCGGGGAAAAGGATCAGATCGGGCTTCAGAGCGCGAAGATCGGCCAGCAGCGTCTCGCTGTTTTCCCCGTATTCCCGGTTGTGAATGTCGGAGACGACCGCGAGCCGGACGTTGCCGCTGACCTTTCTGGACGTTTCCTGATAGAAGGTGATTTTATAATGCGTCCGCGTATACAGCCCGTAAATGAAAACGGGCGTGCCGACAATGAGCGTCAGGATGAGCAGAACGATCAGAATACGAAGGAGAACCCCGGGAAATCCGCGCTTTTTCCCCGGCGTCTTCCCCGGCCCGGCTGCGTTTTTTTTCTTCATGGCGATATTTCTTTCTGTTTTATCCGATGCTTCCGCAATCGGCGATCTGCGCCCATACCCCGGGCGTGAAGAGGGATGCTTTCCATTGTTATATTCCGGCACAGTATACCACCGTTTGACTGCCTTTGCAAGCGAACGGCCCGGTTTTCCCCGGCCGCGGAAACGAAAGATACGGCGCGTCTTCATCCTTGACTTAGAGTAAGCTTCAGGGTATATGATGGCTTTGTCGTATCAGACCGTGAGAAATAGTTTTCCGCAGCGGAAAGAGCCGGAACCCGGCGGCACGGAAGCCGGGGCCGGATCCGGAACATGATAGGGAAACGAAGCAGGGTGCCTCACGGCCGTGACATTCCGAAATCCGCGGGAACGGAAAAAACAGGCGGCTTCCGTTCCCGGCCCGGGCCGGCGCCGCACGGCGGGAGGATGATTATGTACGGCTTCAGTTACTTTACGCCCACGAAAGTCGTTTTCGGCAGAAACACGGAAAGCAGAGCCGCCGAACTGATCCGGGAATTCGGCGGAAAAAAGGTGCTGATTCATTACGGCGGCGGCAGCGTGATCCGGTCGGGGCTGCTGAAAAGAGTCACGGATACGCTGACGGAAGCCGGCATTCCTTTCGTCACGCTGGGCGGAGCGGTGCCGAATCCCCGGCTGGGACTGGTCTATGAAGGCATCGCGCTGTGCAGAAAGGAGAACGTCGATTTCCTGCTGGCCGTGGGCGGCGGAAGCGCCATCGACTCGGCGAAAGCCATCGGCTACGGGGTTGCCAACGAAGGCGGCGTGTGGGATTTCTACGACTACAGAAGAAAGGCTTCCGGATGCCTTCCGCTGGGCGTGATTCTGACCATTGCCGCGACGGGAAGCGAAATGAGCGATTCCTCCGTAATCACGAAGGAGGACGGACTGATCAAGCGCGGCTACAGCAGCGATTACGGCAGGCCCAGGTTCGCCATCATGAACCCGGAACTGACCATGACGCTCCCGGATTATCAGACGGCATGCGGCTGCGCGGATATCATGATGCATACCATGGAACGTTACTTTACAAAC
>ONXY01000313.1 GCA_900321945.1 uncultured Eubacteriales bacterium
CGACATGAACCTGGTCATGGGCATCTGCGAGGGCATCTGCGTGCTGAACTACGGAAAGATCATCGCCAAGGGCACCGCGGAGGAGATCCAGCGGAACCCGGTGGTCATCGAGGCGTACCTCGGCAAACAGAATAAGGAAGAAACGCGGACGGACGGAGAGGAGGCGGCGCAGGCATGAGCATGCTCGAAATCAACGACATCCACGTGTTCTACGGCGCGATTCACGCCATCAAGGGCGTTTCCTTCGAGGTGCGGGAGCATGAGATCGTGACGCTGATCGGCGCCAACGGCGCGGGCAAGTCCACGATCCTGAACACCATCGCGGGCCTGCTGAAGCCCCGGAGCGGGCAGGTGCTGTTCGAGGGACGGAACATCAACGCGGTGCCCGCCAGCAAAATGGTGGGGCTGGGCATGGCTCTGTGCCCGGAAGGCCGCCGGATTTTCCAGCAGCTGACCGTGCGCGAGAATCTGGAGATGGGCGGATATTCCCGTCCGGCCGCCGAGATCGCGCCGTCCATCGAGGACGTGTTCAAGCGCTTTCCCCGGCTGAAGGAGCGGGAGAAGCAGATCGCCGGAACCCTGTCCGGCGGCGAGCAGCAGATGCTGGCCATGGCCCGGGCGCTGATGTCCAAACCCAAGCTGATGATGCTGGACGAGCCCTCCATGGGCCTGGCCCCGATTCTGGTGGAACAGATTTTCGACATCATCCGGGAGCTGCACGAGGGCGGCGCGACGATCCTGCTGGTGGAGCAGAACGCGCAGATGGCCCTCTCCGTGGCGGACCGCGCCTACGTGCTGGAAACCGGAAAGATTTCCATGAGCGGGGAGGCCCGGGCCCTTCTGGCCGACGACAACGTCCGGAAGGCCTATCTGGGCAGCTGACGAAACCTGAATGAGAACCCCGGAACGGCCGGCGCCGGGAGGGGGACGGAAAGAAACAAGAGGAAGGAAGTCAGAACGGGATGAATCTTCAGGAAAAACTGCTGGGCCGCTTCCTGCGCTACGCGGCCGTCGCCACCCAGAGCAAACCGGAATCCGCGGTGATTCCCAGCACGCCCGGCCAGTGGGAGCTGGCGCGGCTGCTGGCGAAGGATATTGAGGAGCTCGGCGTGCGGGACGTCACGGTGGACGAACACGCCATCGTGATCGGACGGCTGCCGGCGAGACTGCCGGAGGGCCACGCCCCCGTGCCGGCGGTGGGCTGGGTTACCCATATGGATACGGTGGACGTGGGCATGAGTCCGGAGATTCACCCCGTCGTGATCCGGAACTATCAGGGCGGGGACGTCTGCCAGAATCCGGAAAAGCAGATTTTCATCTCCGTTCAGGAGCATCCGGAGCTGCTGAAGTATATCGGCCAGGACATCGTCGTCAGCGACGGCACCTCCGTGCTGGGGGCGGACGACAAGGCCGCCGTGGCCAACGTGGTTACGGCGCTGGAGGTGCTGAAGGAGAATCCGGAGATTCCCCACGGGGAGATTTACGTCTGCTTCGTTCCGGACGAGGAGATCGGGCTGTGCGGCGCGAAGGCCATGGACTTCAGCCGTTTCCCGGTGGAATTCGCCTATACGATCGACTGCTGCGAGCAGGGAGAGCTGGTTTATCAGACCTTCAACGCGGCCCATGTCCGGGTGGATATCACCGGCGTGACGGCGCATCCCATGTCCTCCAAGAACAACACGGTCAACCCCATCCTGATCGCCATGGATTTCCTGAGCCTGCTGGACCGGGGGGAGACGCCGGAGCATACCGAGAAAACGGAGGGCTACATCTGGGCGACCGGCATCTCGGGCAACCAGCTGAACACCGTGCTGAAGCTGCAGATCCGGGACCACGACAGGCGGAAGTTCCTCGCGAAGAAGGAATACCTCCAGGCATGCCTGGAAATGATGAGAAAACGGCATCCGAAGGCGAAGCTCAGCATGCGGATCGACGACGATTACGGCAATATCAGCGACGCCATCACGCCGGAAAACCGGAAATGCGTGGACTATCTGTTCCGGGCCATGACGGAGCTGGGCATTGAGATCAAGGATATCGCCATGCGGGGCGGCACGGACGGATCCTATATTTCCACGCGGGGGATTCCGACGCCCAACTACTTCACCGGGGCGGAGAACTTCCATTCCCGGTGCGAGTTCCTGCCGCTGGGCGCCATGGAGAACTCCTGCAGAACCACGCTGAAACTGATCGAACTGATCACGGAAGGCTGAACGTTTTCCGGGGAACGGGAAATTTCGTACGGAAAACAGCGAAATACTACCGTCTTCGGCTTTACAGGACGGCATGTTTTATGCTAAATTAATGTATCCGGCCGCGGGAGAAGATCCCGCGGGCTGAAAAAAGAAAGGAGTTTCCGCATGATGAAGAAGATTCTCGGTATTGCCCTGGCTGTAATGATGCTGCTCTCCATGGTGTCCTTTGCTTCCGCCGAAGCGAAAGACACGCTGGTCGTGGCGGCGCCCGACGAGAGCGCGAACCTGTCCACCACCGGACACGACGCCCTCCAGACCGCGTATCTGAACGTGCTGAGCTACAACGGCCTGATGAAGCTGGACTACAACATGAACCCGGTTCCGGACCTGGCGGAGAGCTATGAGATCTCCGAGGACGGCTGCACCTGGACCTTCAAGCTCCGGGAGGGCGTCAAGTTCCACGACGGTTCCGAACTGACCGCCGAGGACGTCGTCGCCTCCATGATCGCCGCCCAGAGCGAGCCCAACGTGGCGAACTTCACCAAGGACTACACCGCCGTGGAAGCCACCGACAAGTACGTCGTGACCATCACCACCGACGGCTTCACCTCCAACCTGCTGTACTCCCTGGCGAACCACGCGAACTTCATCCTGCCCAAAGCCCTGCTGGAGTCCGGACATGACTTCAACGCCGAGCCCTGCGGCACCGGCGCCTACAAGTTCGTGAGATGGAACCACGGCGACAGCATTGAGTTCGAGGCGAACGAGGATTACTTCGCCGGCGCTCCCGCCTTCAAGAAGCTGATCTGGCGGTTCATCCCCGAAGGAACCTCCCGCTCCCTGGCCCTGGAAGGCGGCGAAGTGGACTTCGTCATCGACGTGGACGCCGCGAACATGGCCGGTATTGAAGACAATCCCGACCTGAAGATGATCATCGTCGACTCCATCTCCCTGCAGTTCCTGAACCTGAACGACGAGAAGGGCTATCTGTCCGACATCAACGTCCGCAAGGCCATCAACTGCGCCATCAACAAGCAGGCCGTCGTGCAG
>ONXY01000018.1 GCA_900321945.1 uncultured Eubacteriales bacterium
GGCATCGCGGAAAGACTGTAATTAAGGAAGCTTTTCCGGAAACGCGGGGGCCTCGCGGCCGCGGCGGATCCGGGGGAGGACGGAAAGAGGGGACGGAAACATGGGCGGCTTTTTCGGGATCGCGTCCAAAAAGGACTGCATGCTGGACGTTTTCTTCGGCGTGGACTATCACTCCCATCTGGGCACCAAACGGGGCGGCCTGGCGGCCTGGGATCCGGAGCTCGGCCTGCAGAGGAAGATCCACAGCATCGAGAACGCGCCGTTCCGGACCCGGTTCGAGCACATTTTCGAGGAGATGTGGGGAACCTCGGCCATGGGCTGCATATCGGACAGCGACCCCCAGCCGCTGCTGATCCGCTCCAGCCTGGGAACCTACGCCATCTGCATGACCGGCGTCATTCAGAACGCGGACGCGCTGATCGACCAGTATCTTTCCTTCAGCGGCGGACACTTCGATTCCATGACCGGGGGCAGGGTCAACCAGACGGAGCTGCTGGCGGCCCTGATCAATCAGAAGAGCAATTTCACGGAGGGCATCGTTTTCGCCCAGAAATCCATCGAGGGTACGGCTTCCATCCTGATTCTGAAGGACGACGGGCACCTGATCGCCGCCCGGGACCGGAGCGGCCGCCTGCCGGTGGAGATCGGACGGGGCGAGGACGGATACGCGGTGGCCTTCGAGTCCTTCGCCTATCAGAAGCTGGGCTACGAGGACGAGCATGAGCTGGGAAGCGGGGAGATCGTGGAGGTGGGGCCGGACGGCTGGCAGCAGCTGAACGCCCCCCTGCCCGGCAAGAAGATCTGTTCCTTCCTCTGGAGCTATTACGGCTATCCCACCTCCACCTACGAAGGGGTGAACGTGGAGGCCATGCGGTACCGGAACGGCGCCATCCTGGCGGAGAACGACCGGGCGGCGGGCCGGGAGCCGGAGATCGACTACGTGGGCGGGGTGCCGGATTCCGGCACGCCTCACGCCATCGGATACGCCAACCGCAGCGGCCGGCCTTTCGCCCGGGCCTTCATCAAGTATACGCCCACCTGGAGCCGGTCCTTCATGCCGGCCACCCAGAAGGACCGGGACAAGATCGCCCGGATGAAGCAGATCCCGGTGCACGAGCTGATCCAGGGCAAGAGCCTCCTCTTCGTGGACGATTCCATCGTCCGGGGAACGCAGATGCGGGAGACGGTGGATTTCCTCTATGAGAACGGGGCGAAGGAGGTGCACATCCGCAGCGCCTGCCCGCCGATCATGTACGCGTGCAAGTATCTGAACTTCTCCCGCTCCAATTCCGACATGGAACTGATCGCCCGCCGGGTGATCGTGGATCTGGAAGGGGAGGAAGGCCTGAAATACATCGCGGAATACGCGGACGGGAACACGGAGCGGGGCAGGAGACTGCGGGAGGAGATCTGCCGGAGAATGCATTTCGCCTCCCTGGAGTTCCAGTCTCTGGAGGGCGTGGTGAAGGCCATCGGCCTGAACCCCTGCGAACTGTGC
The DNA here is from genome assembly GCA_900321945.1 of uncultured Eubacteriales bacterium. Next base: position 1,499 of record ONXY01000018.1, read on the forward strand.
ACTTATTGCTGGGACGGGAACGAATGACCCCGGGCGCCGGACGGAAGGCGCGGAAGGAGTAAAAACATGATTGAGAATTCCAGATCGGAAGCCTATGCGGCGGCGGGAGTGGACATCACCGCGGGATACAGATCGGTGGAACTGATCCGGAAACATATCGACCGGACGGCGACCCCCGGGGTCATCGGCGGGCTGGGCGGCTTCGGCGGCCTGTTCGCGCCGGATCTGACGGGGATGAAGGAGCCGGTTCTGGTTTCCGGCACGGACGGCGTGGGCACGAAGCTGAAGATCGCCTTCCTGATGGACAGGCACGACACCGTGGGCATCGACTGCGTGGCCATGTGCGTCAACGACATTATCTGCGGCGGGGCGAAGCCCCTGTTCTTCCTGGATTACATCGCCTGCGGGAAAAACGTTCCGGAACGGATCGAACAGATCGTGAAAGGCGTCTGCGAGGGGTGCGTGCAGGCCGGCGCGGCGCTGATCGGCGGGGAGACGGCCGAGATGCCCGGGTTCTATCCGGAGAACGAGTACGACCTGGCGGGATACGCCACCGGCATCGTGGACCGGGAGAAGATCATCGACAACGCCCGCACGGAGGCGGGGGACGTCCTGATCGGCCTGCCGTCCTCCGGCCTGCATTCCAACGGGTTCAGCCTGGTCCGGAAGGTACTGGACGCGGAGCGCGCGGATCTGAAAACACCCCGGGAGGATCTGGGCGGAAAGAGCCTGGGGGAGGCCCTGCTGGAGCCCACGAAGATCTATGTGAAGCCGGTGCTCGCGCTGCTGGAGCGGGTGGACGTGAAGGGCATAAGCCACATCACGGGCGGCGGCTTCTATGAGAACATCCCGCGGAGCATCCCGGACGGGCTGGGCGCCCGGATCGAGCGGAAGGCGGTTCCGACGCCGCCGGTTTTCGGTCTGATCGCGAAGGCGGGAGGCATTCCGGAGCGGGACATGTTCAATACCTTCAACATGGGCATCGGCATGACGGTCACGGTGCCCGCCGCGCAGAAGGAGGAGGCGCTCCGGATCCTGCGGGATCACGGGGAGGACGCCCGGGAGATCGGGGTCATCGTTCCCTCGGAGCGGAAGGTGGAGATCGTCTGAGCCGTCTCCGGGGAAGGAGAGAAGGGGAAAAGCATGCGGAAAGCGAGAATCGCGGTTCTGGTGAGCGGGGGCGGAACCAACCTGCAGGCGATCCTGGACGCGCAGGCGGAAGGGAAGCTGAAAAGCGGGGAGGTCGCGCTGGTGGTCAGCGACCGGCCCGGCGCCTACGCGCTGACGCGGGCGGAAAAGGCCGGCGTCCGGACGCTGGAGCTCCGGAAGAAGGAATGCGGCGGCCAGGCCGGTTTTGAGAAAAAGCTGGAGGAAGCGCTGGCGGAGGAAGGCATCGACCTGATCATCCTGGCGGGATTCCTCAGCATTCTGACGGCGGACTTTACCCGTCGGCACGACCGCCGGATTCTGAACATCCATCCCAGCCTGATTCCCAGCTTCTGCGGCGCGGGGTTTTACGGCCTGAAGGTGCATGAGGCCGCGCTGGCCCGGGGCGTGAAGGTCACCGGAGCCACGGTGCATTTTGTGAACGAGATTCCCGACGGCGGGGAGATCATCGCGCAGAAGGCGGTGGAGGTTCTTCCGGGGGACACGCCGGAAATCCTGCAGCGCCGGGTGATGGAGCAGGCCGAATGGATTCTTCTGCCCGAGGCGGCGGAGAGGATTTCCGCAAGGCTGGCCGGCGGAGAGGCATAAAGAACGCGGCGGATACGGTTTCCGCTGAGCGAGGAGGAAAACGCATGAACGTCTATGAGATCAGAACCCCGGAGCAGCTGCTGGCGGGAAATCCCTACCCGGGTCGGGGCATCGTCCTGGGAAAGACGCCGGACGGAACGAAGGCCGCGGCCGCCTATTTCATCATGGGCCGCAGCGAGAACAGCCGGAACCGGATCTTCACCGAGCGGAACGGGGAAGTGTTTACCGAGCCCTTCGACGCGTCGAAGGTGAAGGATCCCTCCCTGATCATCTATGCCGCCGTCCGGCAGTATGAAAACCGGCTGATCGTGACAAACGGCGATCAGACGGACACGGTTTACGAGGGGCTGAAGGCCGGAAAGAGCTTTGAGGAGGCGCTGGAGAGCCGCAGCTTCGAGCCGGATCCGCCGAACTTCACCCCGCGGATCAGCGGCATGATCACCTTCGGGGAAGGGGACTTTTCCTATCAGATGAGCATCCTGAAGAGCGCGGACGAAGCCGGGAGCGCCTGCAACCGGTTCACCTACTCGTACGCGCCGACGGCGGGTCTGGGACATTTCCTCCACACCTACGTGACCGACGGGAATCCCATTCCCACCTTCCAGGGCGAGCCGGAGCGGATGGCGGTCCCGGACAGCATCGATCTGTTCGCGGATCAGATCTGGAACGCGCTGAACGCGGCGAACCGGATCAGCCTTTATATCCGGTACACGGATCTGAAGACCGGAGAGACGGAAAGCCGCCTGATCAACAAGAACAGATAAACCGCCTTCCGGCCGCGAACCGCGTACGGAGGAATAAACGGAAGGACGCCGGACGCCGCGGGCGGACGGGAAAGGAAAGAAAAATGAAGGAATTTGAACTGAAGTACGGCTGCAACCCGAACCAGAAACCGGCGAAGATCTATATGCGGGACGGCTCCGACCTGCCGATCCGGATCCTCAGCGGACGGCCCGGATACATCAACTTTCTGGACGCCTTCAACAGCTGGCAGCTGGTGAAGGAGCTGAAGGAGGCGCTGGGGCTTCCGGCCGTAACCTCCTTCAAGCACGTGAGCCCCACCAGCGCCGCGGTGGGCATTCCGCTGAGCGCGGAGCTGAAGCGGGCCTGCTTCGTGGACGATATCGAGGGCCTGGACGATTCTCCTCTGGCCTGCGCCTACGCCCGGGCCCGGGGCACGGACCGGATGTGCTCCTTCGGGGACTGGGCGGCCCTCAGCGAGCCCTGCGAC
>ONXY01000257.1 GCA_900321945.1 uncultured Eubacteriales bacterium
CCCGGCTCCAGCAGCAGATGAACCTCCGCGTAATGCCGCAGCGGCTCGTAATGCCCCACGCCCTCCGCGGGCCCGGCGATGGTTTCCCGGTACAGGATGCTGCCGCGGCTGAAAGACACCTCGGAGCCGAAGCGGTCCCGCAGGAGCCGTTTCAGGATCTCCAGCTGAACCTCGCCCATGAGCTGCACGTGGATCTCCCGCTTTTCCCCCTTCCAGACGACACGGAGCTGAGGATCTTCCTCCTCCAGAATCCTCAGCCGGTCCAGAAGCTGAACCGGGTCGGCCCCGGGAGCGGGGATCACCTGATAGGTGAAGACCGGGGTCAGCAGCGGTGAAGCGGCGCTTCGTTCCGAGCCGAGACCGTCGCCGGCCCGGACGGCGGTCAGACCGGTGACCGCGCAGACCGTTCCGGCCGGCGCTTCGTCCGTCAGGCGGAACCTGTCTCCGCTGTACAGCCGGATCTGGTTGACTTTCTCCTCCGCGCCGCCGGCGCGCAGAAGCGTCCTGACTTTCAGGCTGCCTCCTGTGATTTTCATCCAGGCAAGCCGGGCGCCCTGGGGATCCCGGCTGATTTTGTAGACACGGGCCCCGAAATCCGCCGGATACGACGGTTCGGGAACAAGATTCCGGATTCCCTCCAGCAGGTTCCCGATTCCTTTTATTTTCAGCGCGCTTCCGAAAAAGCAGGGGAAGAGCTGACGCCCGGCAACCATTTCCGAAAGCAGATCCGCGGGAACGGAGCCGCTCTCCAGAAAGCGCTCCATGGCCGTTTCCCCGCACAGCGCGGCTTCCTCCGGCCCCTCCGGGGAAGAAAGATCCACGCAGCCGTCGCCCAGCCTTTTTTTCAGCTCCGACATCAGAGCTCTGCGGTCCGTTCCCGGCTGATCCATCTTGTTGATGAAGAGAATCACGGGAACCTGATAGGCCCGGAGCAGGCGCCAGAGGGTTTCCGTATGCCCCTGAACTCCGTCCGCGCCGCTGATGACAAGCACCGCGGCGTCCAGCACGGAGAGAGACCGCTCCGTCTCGCTGGAAAAATCCACGTGGCCGGGAGTGTCCACCAGCGTCAGGCGAAGGTCTTTCCAGCAGACTTCGGCCTGCTTGGAGAAGATGGTGATTCCGCGCTCGCGCTCCTGCCGGTCGGTGTCCAGAAAGGCGTCCCCGTGATCCACCCGGCCGGGCTTCCGCAGCTGGCCGCCGGTATACAGAAGCGCTTCGCTGAGCGTGGTTTTCCCGGCGTCCACGTGCGCTACCAGCCCCACGGTCAGACGCTTTTCCGCCATGGCTTCCTCCTCCTTCCGCGAATGTCACGGGAAGTATACCATATCCCGGCGGATCGGCAAATCTTTTTTCACTCCGGACCGCGCAGACCGTGCTTCTCTCCGGGACGGCCCGGGCGGAAAGCAGACCGATCCGGCCCGCACGGGCGGCCCCGTACGATGCCTGCGCGGTATTGATCCCGTGATTGACTTCTCCGGGACGCTGTGGTAGAATAGGCCGAAATCTGACGAGCGAAGGGGGCTTTCCCATGGAACACATTCAGACCCTGGAGACCCGGAATCTGTGTGAGAGCGCGAAAAACGGCGGCTGCGGCGAATGCCAGACTTCATGCCAGTCCGCCTGCAAGACCAGCTGCGGCATTGCGAATCAGCAGTGCGAGAACAAGGCTGAAAAGAAGTAATACGGATTTCCGCGAGAAAATGCCGCCCAAGGGCGGCATTTTTCATCCGGAGGAAGGATTCTTATGATTCATCAGTTTCAAATGGACGGCCTGAACATCGTGCTGGACGTATGTTCCGGCGGCGTGCACCTGGTGGACGAAACCGCTTATGAAATGATCGGACGCTATGAGCGGGAACCCAGAGAGAAGATCATCCGGGACATGGCGGAGAAGTACGCCGGAAGGGAGGAAGCGGCGCCGGAGGAGCTCGCGGCGTGCTGGGACGAGATTACCGCGCTGAAGAACGCGGGAAAGCTTTTCTCGGAGGATTCCTTCGCGCCGATGGCCGGAGAACTGAAGCAGCGGACGGGCGGGGTTGTGAAGGCGCTCTGCCTGCATGTGGCGCATTCCTGCAACCTGAACTGCTCCTATTGCTTCGCCAGCCAGGGAAAGTATCACGGGGAGCGCGCGCTGATGCCCTTCGCGGTGGGCAGGCAGGCGCTGGATTTCCTGACGGACCATTCCGGAAGCCGGAGGAACCTGGAGGTGGATTTCTTCGGCGGCGAGCCGCTGATGAATTTCCGGGTGGTGAAGGACCTGGTCGCCTACGCCCGGTCCGTGGAGAAGGAACGTGGGAAGAATTTCCGTTTTACGCTGACCACCAACGGCATGCTGATCGACGACGACGTCATCGATTTCGCCAACCGGGAATGCTCCAACGTGGTGCTGAGCCTGGACGGGCGGAAGGAGATTCACGACCGGTTCCGGAAGGATTACGCCGGAAACGGAAGCTGGGACCGGATCGTGCCGAAATTCCGGAAGCTGGTGGAAGCCCGGGGCGGAAAGAATTACTATATGCGCGGAACCTTTACCCACGCGAACCCGGACTTTCTGGAGGACATCCGGGTGATGCTGGATCTGGGGTTCACCGAGCTGAGCATGGAGCCGGTGGTCTGTGCGGAAGGGGATCCCTCCGCACTGACGAAGGAAGATCTGCCCGTCGTCATGCGGCAGTACGAGGATCTGGCCCGGCTGCTGGTACGGAGGCGCCGGGAGGGGCGGCCTTTCACCTTCTATCACTACATGATCGACCTGAGCGGCGGACCCTGCGTGTACAAGCGGATTTCCGGGTGCGGCTCCGGAACGGAATACATGGCCGTGACCCCGTGGGGGGATCTGTATCCCTGCCATCAGTTCGTGGGCGAGGACGCCTTCCGGCTGGGGGACGTGCGGACGGGCGTCACAAACCTTGCCGTGCGGGAGGACTTTGCTGCGTGCAATGTCTACGCCAGGGAGGAGTGCCGGACCTGCTGGGCCCGTCTGTACTGCTCCGGCGGCTGCGCGGCCAACGCGTATCACGCAACCGGATCGGTCCGGGGCGTGTACGGCATGGGATGCGAGCTTTTCAGAAAGAGAATGGAGTGCGCGATCTGGGCGGAAGCCATGAAGACCCGGGAATCCGCACAGCCGCCTTCCGGAACGTGACCGCGCGGAATCCTTTTTCTCCGGCGCATGAAAGAGCGCCGGAGTTTTTCTTTTCCGCCGCACTGTACGAAGCCGGTTTTCCGGAGATCCGGCAGGCCCGCCGGGACCGGCGCTCCCGGAGCGCGGCGGCCGCGGCTTATTCGTCCGGCAGCTCGGTGAAGACCATAACGTCGGCGTCTTTCGCGGCGCCGCCGGCCACGACGGCCAGACGCGTTTTTTCCTTTTTCCGGGCGAGCAGAGCGGTGGAGGGGCCGCCGTCCAGATTATAGAGCCATTCCAGCTCAAAATACTTCAGGAAAAAGCTGTTGACCTCGTGGAGCGTGAGACCGTACCCTCCCTCGTTGGTAACGGAGAGAATCAGGTAGTTATTCCGGTCCACGCGGCCGATGACGGTTCTCCGGGCCCGCTTGCGGGCGAATTCCCAGTCCTCCGGGGTCAGGATTTCACCGTTCCGCTGCATCGGGCACTTGACGTAGAAACTCCAGGTCTGGAGAGGACCCGCGGAAAGCACTTTTCCGTTTTCCTCTCCCACGTACATATGCAGCCCGTCCGCCTCCAGGGTCAGGCCGTAGTAAGGCACGCCCTCCAGATTGCGGAACACCTCGCCGTCGGTTACGGTCAGGGAGCCGAGGGGAGTGTAGTAATAGTCCTTATTGGTACCGGGATAATCTTCGGGTATCCAGGGGTAGGTGGGGCTTACATAGCCGCTCCCGTTGATCGCCAGCGCGGCGCCGGCTATCTTCCCGGCCATTTTCGCGGGAACCTGGATATTCTTTTTCCAGCCCGCCGTAGCCTTCCGGATCTGCTTTCCGGGATCCAGCATCCAGAGCTTGACAAGGAAGCAGCGGACGCCTTTGATTTTGAAGGTTTCGATTCTGTATTTCAGGGTTTCGGAGTCATAGCTCCGGTAAACCTTGTGAACGAAGTTTTCGTATTCCCTGGCCGGGAAAACCTCCTCGGCGGGAACGGAAAACGGCATGAAAAGCAGGCAGAGCAGCAGGCAGAGCAGTTTTCGCAAGGCG
>ONXY01000237.1 GCA_900321945.1 uncultured Eubacteriales bacterium
CGCGGCGGTGAGCCCCGCCGTGACCGTCGCGCTGCCGCTGCCGGAGCATTTCTTCCATACCGGAGAATGGACGCGGGGGGACGAAAATGTTTATCTGTTTGATAATTACTGGGCTGACGACGAAATCACGGAAGATACGGATCTCTTCCCCGTGCTGGCGGAAGAGAAAAAATGTACAATCACCCTGACCGACGGACAGGAAAACGGGCAGACCCTCGCCGCAGAGGCATATGTCAGCGAGACGGAGGGCTGGACGGCGCCGGAATGTGCGTTTGCGCCGCCGGACGGTATGGAATTTGAAGGATGGGATTACGGAAATCTGGTTTATGAGCCGGGTCAGGCCGTGGCGCTCACGGGTGAGAAAATCCTGACGGCCCGGTGGAAATGGATCGAATACAGCGTCTTTGCCTCGGACGGCGAGGAAACCGAAGAGATCGGAACGGCGCATTACGGGGAAAATTACGGATTTTACGTTTCACCGGATCCCGGGCAGGAAACCGTCAGCGTGACCTGTACCGGTGCGAACGGGGAGAACGTGGAGGTAATCGCGGATGAGGAAGATCCCGGTTTTTACAGCTTTGTCATGCCGGACGGGAACGTGACGGTGACCGCGTCCTTCCGGACGGCCAGCTATGTCATTACGGCTTCCGGCCTGGAACACGCCGCGCTGCTGGTGAACGGCGTACCGGCCGATCTGTCGGGAGAAGTGACCGCGCATTACGGGGACGCCGTCACGGTGCGCCCGGAGGCGGGATATCTGCTGACCGGCCTGGAGGTGAAGGACGCCGTCCTGAATGCCGTGGAAACGAATAACGGCATGTTCTCCATGCCGGCGCTGGACGTGGAGATCGTCGCCCTGATCGGGGAAGGATATCCCGAATTCGGAACCCCGGACTTTACGATGCCTTCCGAGCTGACGTCCGTTGAGGAGAGCGCCTTCGAGGGCAACCCGATGATGAGCGTCGTGGACGCGGGCCATTGTACGGGGATCGGGAAGAACGCCTTTAAGGACTGCGTGAATCTGACGCAGATCCGGCTGCCCGCCGGCTGCGATATCGACCCGGCCGCCTTCTCCGGCTGCGGAACGGTGTACGTCTTCGCGCCGGCCGGAGGCACGACGGAAACAGGCTGTGCGGCCGTCGCAAACTGCGTCTTCGTGGCAGTTACGGCGCCATGACATAACCCGCCGTCGGTTTTTTTCAGGAACGATGCCTCCACACCGAAAGCTGTTCGATCGGAAGAGGCTTCGCGTAGAGGTATCCCTGGAAGCTTCCCGCACCGATTCGCCTCAGTATATCCCGCATTTGCTCCGTTTCGACCCCTTCGACGCAGATCTTTTCCCTGAACGTGGAGGCCAGCTGGACAATATTGCCGAAGATCTGCCTGTCCAGTTCGTATTCCTCGATGTTCTGGATGAAGCTGCGGTCGACCTTGATCAGATCGAACGGAATTTCCTTCATGACGCCGAGCGAGGAAAACCCGGTTCCGAAATCGTCCAGCGCCGCGCGGATGCCTCTGGATTTCAGGCCGGAGACGACGTGCTTCAGCAGGTTCGTGTCCAGCAGCCTGCAGCGCTCCGTTATTTCCAGACAAAGGTTTTCCGGCGGGAAATCCAGTTCGCTCAGGATGCGGAAGACTCTGTCGACGAAATCCGGCTTTTCCAGCTGCGAATAGGAAATATTGATATTGATGATAAAATCCGGCTTCGTAATCAGCATGCGCCGGGCCGCGAGAATCGCTTCCCGCAGGACCCATTCACCCAGAGCCGGGAAGAGCGGGTCTGATTCCAGAACCGGAATGAAACTGTCCGGCGGAACCGTTCCGTATCGATCGCTCCTCCAGCGAAGCAGGGCTTCCGCCCCGATCATCTTTTCCGTTTCGGCGTCGACGAACGGCTGATAGAGCAGGAAAAAGCCCTCAAAGCTGTGGGTAATGGAGGAACGGATGGCGTGCAGCATCTCCAGCCGGTCGTTTTCCTTGTTCAGGTCGTTGCGGAATTCGACCAGATCGCCCTTTCTGAGGTTCTTGGATTCCCCGCTGGCATAGTTCAGGCAGGAATATACGGTCTGCGAGTCCGTATCGAAATTGTCCACCCTCAGCGCGCCGCAGTACGTGTCGAGCAGGATTTTTCTTTCGTCCACGGTGAAG
>ONXY01000033.1 GCA_900321945.1 uncultured Eubacteriales bacterium
CGTCCCGGTTCATTCCCAGCACCAGCACGGCGTAGCGTTCCATTTTCAGGCTGACCAGATTCCGGACCAGATAGAGCCGCCCGTCCCGGAGAACGAACCGGCCGGAGGTGTCGATCTCTTCGCTGATCCGGAGGATCTCATCCTGTCCCGAGGAGAGAAAGACCATGGCCGCGTCGTATCCGGAGCGGGTATACATAAACAGCTCCGGCCGTTCGGCCGGGAAGCAGGCCGCGAAGGTGAAAAGGCCGTCCCGGCTGTATTTCCGCTCGATATATCCGCGGGAAAGACGCAGGTACTCGGCGTCGGCGATTCCCCCCGCGGCCCACTGTTCGTAAGCGCCGGCGAGCTCCCCGTCGTAGATCGCGTCCCGGCTCAGCCCGACCGCCCGTTCGATATTCTGCGCGGTCAGCGTCCAGGCATGCTCCACGCCGGCGGCCAGCGCGGCCTCCGTTCTTTTCCGCATGGCGGTAAGCAGAACCGAGCGGGTGAAAAAACCGAGGATCAGCACCGGAACCAGATAGCAGAGCAGCATGATGGCGATAATCTGAAACCGCAGGGAATGAATACCCGCCCTGGTGCGATTTGCCGCGTTCGACATGACTGCCATCTCCCGATCCATGATGAATGCCCGGTAAAAAAGGAACCCCGTCCCGGACCGCGCCGCTCTTTCCCTAATCAGTTTCTGCGGGAACCCCGCCATTTCCTCTTCATGAAGCGGTTCCCGCGCCGGCCGCGCGTGAAACGGCGCGCGGTATTCCGAATATGCTCTCTGCGCCAAGCATATCAGAATCCGGGGAAGAGCAAAAGGAAGAAATATGCGATTTTTTGTACGGAATTGCCGTCTCCGGGCACCGTGGCGCTTCTTTTCCGAAGAATGCCGGGAAAACCGCGAACCCGCCGAAAAAACCTGCCGCCGGCAGGCATTTCAGGCTTTCCGCGCCGCGGGCTCCCGGCTATACGGCATAGAACGGTTTTTCGTCATCCAGGCGCAGGAGCATGGGGGAGCCGCCGCCCGCGGCGCCGGTGTCGATATCGATCCAGGTGGGGGTTCTCAGCATCCGGCCGGCATACTCCGGGCCGAAGACCGCCGTGGGCGTATGGCCGAAGACGGTGACGGTGTTCCGGAAATAGCGGTCGTCCGGAGCAGGGCGGTTCCACAGAAAATCATCCGGAGCGTACGCCGAAAGCGGCTTGTCCGGCGAAAACCGGCCCAGGCCGGAATGCGTCAGCAGGTACCGGCGGCCGGGAACGTCCACGACCTCGTAAAGCGGCGCGCTTTCCAGCCAGTCCAGGATTCCGTACGCGGATTCCGGGTCCTCCCGGATCAGCGACCGGAAAGCCTTCATCGTCGGTTCGGCGCCGTTGGCGATCCATGCGGAAAGCAGGGACAGCTTTTCCCGGCTGAGTCCGGCGACGCTTTCCCCGGTGACGGTATCAAAAAGGAAACGGCAGGACAGCATCATGGCTTCATGATTGCCCAGAATCATGCGCACGTTCACCTGCTGCAGCATCCAGCGCAGCGTTCCGACGCCTCCGTCCCCGTTGCGGTCAATGACGTCCCCGAGAACGATCAGATCGTCCCCGTCCGAAAAGCGGGCCTGATCCAGCAGACTCAGGAAACGGGCATGGGGGAAGCCGTGAAGATCAGAAGTGACGTAAATCATGACGCTGCCTCCTTCCAAAGCGAATTTCCTCCGGAATCAGAATACCACGGATTTTTCCGCGTGCCAACCGCGCATATGGTGAATGGAGAAAAAACACCGCGGGAATCGTCCCGCGGGTTTCTTTCTTCTCTGTCTTTTCTGATTTCGGGATCCCTGTACCGGATGATTCCGGGCTCCGAAGCCCGGACGAGGGGAACCAGGATTTTCTCCACGGGGGTTTCCAGAAGCTCGCTGAGGCCGAGGAGGTTATCCACCGTCGGCAGGGACTGCCCGTTCTGCCACTTGTAGATGGCCTGGGGGGCTGAAAATCCGAAGTATTCCTGAAGGTCGGTCACCGAGTAGCCGTGTTCTTCCCTGAGCCGGTAAATATTGAGTCCCGTCGCTTTCAGATCAATTCCGGGGCAGCGTTTTTTGATCAAGAGTGCACCTCCCAACTGGAAGCCGGTCGAGCAGTTACTCCGTCTCGCGGGAGGAAAAAATACCACGATCCGGGCGCTCTGTCAAGCGTTTTCAACCGGCGGTTTAATATTTCAACCGCCGGTTGAAAACTATTATAAAACGGGGATCCGTCAGCGGGACGGAGGGTCCCCGGCTCCGCCCGGAAAACGGGAGGAGACCCAGGCGGCGGAGCGGCGCAGCGCCTCGACGGTTTTGGTTTCCAGCACGCAGCGGGCGTTCCTTTCGTCCGCCAGGCGGAGACGGGCGGGGAGATCGATTTCTCCGTCGCCGAGAGCGAGATGGTTCCGGGGCGGGCGTTCCGACGCGTCGTGAATATGAAAGTGGATCAGCCGGTCCCGGCGGTCCAGAATAAACGGGACGTCCCCTTCGCCGCAGGCCCACGAGTGGCCGATATCCCAGGTAAGCCCGAAGCAGGGGCTTTCGAGGAACAGGTCGACGGCGTCCCGCTCAAACGGAAGGAATCCGTCCGTGTTCTCCACGGCGATCCGGACCGGCGCGCCGCCGATCCACTCTGCGCAGAGATCCCGGAAACGGCGGCAGTCCGCGAGATACCGGTCCCGGTCCCGCTCATACATCCGTACCTTCCGGTCCGGGAGGGTGATGTAGATCCCGTGATGCATATGCATATTCAGAATCAGGGGTTGACCCGGATCCCCGTACCGGTCCCGCAGGGGAAGCAGCCGCTTCAGGACGGATATGGTCCGGCGCACCGTTTCCAGATACGCGTCCGTGACGAGCCGGTTGAAATCGGCGATATTCAGGTTTTCGTCCAGGTGAACCGTGTAATAGATTCCCGCGGCGTCAGCGGCTTCCAGCAGGAGATCCGTCCGCTCCAGCTCCTCCACCTGGTATTCGGGAAAATTCATATTCAGCTCAATAAAGCGCAGGCCGAGCTCCCCGCACAGGGCGACGTTTTCGGCCAGCGTCCGGTTTTCGATCAGGGTGGGCATTCCGAAGTGAATCATGACAGGCCGCCTTTCGTTCAGAATCCGGTTCCGCCGCGGCGGAAAAGGGAACAACCCTGATTATACAGGAAAAACCTTCCGGACGGAACGGGCGGCGCGGAAAACGCCTCTTTTTTTTCGTTCCCCGGAAATCCGGTATTGACATCCTTCCGGACAAGTGATACAATCCACACAATTTCATAAACGGCTGTGACGAAGACGGAACAGCGGGAGGTCCCACAGAGAGCCGGGTACGGTGGAAACCGGCGGACTGAAGCTTCATCCCATCCCTTCTGAGCCGGAGATCCGAAAGGCCCCGCGCCGAGTAGATATCTCCCGTGACTGCTGCGTGAATGCATAGGGCATGACAGTGCCTGAAGTGGTGCGCGACGCGCACAATTTGAGTGGTACCGCGAGTCTAACGACCCGTCTCAAAGCGAGGCGGGCCGTATTTTTTTCAGACGAAAGGAGAAAGACCATGAACACCCAGACCGATCTGAGCCAGTTGAAAGCCGTCGCTTCCCGTATCCGGGAGATGCGGGAGATTATGGGCTGGACGCGGGAGGAAATGGCGGAGAAAACGGACGTGAGCCCGGCGGACTACGAGCTGTACGAAGCCGCCGCGGCCGACATGCCGTTCACCTTCATCTACAAATCCGCGCAGGCTTTCAACATTGAGCTCACGGAGCTGCTGGAAGGGCACAACGCCTTCCTGTCCTCCTACACGGTGACCCGGCGCGGCAAGGGCGAATCCACGGCCCGGGAGGAGGGCATCGCCATTTCCAACCTGGCGCCGAAGTTCAAGGACAAGATCGCGGAGCCCTACTGGGTGCGGTACGAGTATTCCGAGAAAGCGCAGAACGAGCCGATTCACCTGACCACCCACCAGGGCCAGGAGTTCGACCTGATCCTGCACGGCAGCCTGAAGGTGCAGGTGGGCGACCACACGGAAATCCTGCACGAGGGCGACAGCATCTACTATAATTCCTCCCTTCCGCACGGCATGATCGCCGTGGACGGAAGCGACTGCGTGTTCTGCGCGGTCGTGCTCCCGGGCGAGGAGACGAAGACGGAGGAGGTCCGGCCGGCGGAGCCGCTGAAGGCCCGGGATACGGGGCACCTGATCGCGGAGAAGTTCGTCGACGCGACGGAGGACGCCGAGGGACGGCTGACCGCGATCCGCTTCCTGAACACGGACACCTTCAATTTCGGATTCGACATCGTGGACGGAATCGCGCGGAAGGATCCGGAAAAGCTGGCCATGCTCTACGTGGACAAACACCATCAGGAGACCCGCTTCACCTTCAAGGACGTGAAGGACGCGTCCAACCAGTGCGCGAACTACTTCACGTCCCTGGGGATCAAGCGCGGCGACCGGGTGATGCTGGTGCTGAAGCGGCATTACCAGTTCTGGTTCGCCATGGTCGCGCTGCATAAGCTCGGCGCCGTCGCCATCCCCGCGACCAACCAGCTGAAGGAGCACGACTTCGAGTACCGGTTCAACGCCGCCGGCGTCAGCGCCCTGATCTGCACGGCGGACGGGGACACGGCGGAGATCGCCGAGCGGGCCGCTGCGAAATGTCCCAGCGTGAAGACGCTGATCATGGTCAACGGCACGCGGGAGGGCTGGCACGATCTGAACACGGAGTATCCGCTGTTCTCCCGGCGCTACGTGCGGAAGCCGGACGCTTCCTGCGGAGACGAGACGGCGCTGATGTTCTTCACCTCCGGCACCACCGGAAACCCGAAGATGGCGGCCCACAAGCACACCTACGCGCTGGGGCATTTCGTCACCGCCAGGTACTGGCACTGCTGCGAGCGCGACGGGCTGCACTTCACGATCTCCGACACCGGCTGGGGCAAGTCCCTGTGGGGCAAGCTGTACGGCCAGTGGCTGTGCGAAGGCGCGGTCTTCGTATATGACTTTGACAAGTTTGACGCGGCGGACATCCTGCCGATGTTCAAGAAATACAATATCACGAC
>ONXY01000053.1 GCA_900321945.1 uncultured Eubacteriales bacterium
ACCGCCCTGAAGATCAACAATTCGGCGGAGGTCAACAATTTCACCGTCTACCTGAAGGACGGCGTCGATTCGGAAGCCGCGGCGGATGAAATTGAAACCCTGATGGACCGTCAGTTCGACTATGAAGACGACTGTTTCACCGTGACCAGCATGAGTTCCGTGGAGGATACCATGCAGACCATGATGGACATGATGAGCTCGCTTCTGGCGGGCATCGCCTCCATCGCACTGGTGGTCGGCGGCATCGGCATCATGAACATGATGCTGACCACCGTTACGGAACGGACGACGGAGATCGGCCTGAAGAAAGCGCTCGGCGCGATTCCTTGGCAGATCCAGATCCAGTTCCTGATTGAATCCTTTATGCTTTCCATGATCGGCGGACTTCTCGGCGTACTGACCGGCCTGATACTGTCCGCGATCCTGTGCAATGTCCTGGGAACGTCTTTCGTGCTGAATACCGGCGCGATCATCCTGGGCGTGGGCTTCTCCGCCGCGGTGGGCATCATCTTCGGATGGGTGCCGGCGCGGAAAGCCAGCCGTCTGAACCCCATTGATGCCCTCCGGGCCGTCTGATATATGAAAGGAGCTTTATCCATGAAAAAGATTCTGACCGCAGCCCTTTGCGCACTGGTGTGCCTGTCCCTGCTGCTTTCCGTTGGCGCAGCGGAAAGCCTGACCCTGTCCGGAACGGTGATCCCGGCGGAGAACGTTCCGGTGTACGCCCCGATCGGCGGAACCGTCGGCGAAGTGCTTGCGGAGGAAGGACAGCTGATCGGCGCGGACGACGTGCTGTATACGATGAAAACGACCAAGGTTTATGCCGAAGAAGACGGAACCGTAACCGGTGTGTTCGCGCAGCCGGGTGATTCGGCCGAAACGGTGGCGGAACGCTACGGCGCCGTCCTGTACCTGGAAGGAAAATCCGTGTTCACGGTTTCCGCTTCCACGGAAAACGCGTACAACTCCACGGAAACCAAGTTTATCCACGTCGGCGAGGCGGTGTATCTGCAGTGCCGTACCAGCAATGAGCGGAAAGGACAGGGAATCGTCACGGCTGTTTCCGGCACGTCCTTTACGGTGCGCGTGGAGAGCGGCACCTTTATCGCCGGCGATTCGGTGGACGTTTTCCGGGACGAGGCGTGTTCCACCACAAAGAAGATCGGCCGCGGCTCAGTGGAACGGACCAGCCCGACGGCGGTTTCCGCTTCCGGATCCGTCGTGCGGATTGCCGTGGAAGACGGAGCCCAGGTAAAACGCGGAGATCTGCTGCTGGAAACGCTGGACGGATCCTTTGACGGACTGTATATGAGCGGAACGGAGATCGCCGCGGGGCAGGCCGGCGTGGTCGGCAGCCTGAGCGTGAACCAGGGCGGCAGCGTCCAGAAGGACGCGGCGGTGGCGGTGATCTACCCGCTGGAAAGCATGCGGGCGGAAGCTTATGTGCCGGAGGACAGCCGGAACCTGATTAAGGAAGGCGATCCGGTCATCATCGAACTGGAAGCGGACGAAAGCAAGACCTATCAGGGAACGGTGAAACTGGTTTCCTCCGTGGCCAGCAGCGATAACGGGGAAGTGACGTACCGGGTGCTGGCGGAGTTTGTTCCGGACGACGACGTCCGTTTCGGCATGAGCGTGGTGATTTCGACGGCGGAAGAAGAAGAAGCGGCCGCTGAAACAGAGGAAGCATCCTCCGAAGAGCCGGCTCAGGATGAAACCGCGTCCGCGGAACCGGCGGAAAAGCCGGAAGGCTTCCCGGAACGGCCGGATGGCGAGAAGCCAGAAGGTTTCCCGGAAGGTGAGAAACCGGAAGGCTTCCCGGAAGGTTTCCCGGAAGGTATGCCGGCAGGGGAAGGAACAGAGAACAATGAGAACGCGAATCCGTAATCTGGCGGCGCTGCTGACGGCGCTCTGCATCCTGGGCTGCTTTCTTCCCTGCTGTGCGGAGGAAGTGACAGACACGGAAACGCCGCCGGCCGAAGTGCTGTCTCCCGATACGCCGTCTTCCGGACCGGAAGGGGATGCCCCGGAAGAACTGCCGGGTGAAGGCGAAACCGCCGAATCTCCCGAAAACGGGGAAGAGGAAAACGGAGAAGCGGAGAATCCCGCCGGTGAGGGAGAGGAAGAATTCCCGGAAGGCGGGGAGGGTGAATTCCCGGAAGGCTGGGAAGGCATGCCGGAGGGCGGCTTCCCGGGCGGCGGCCGGAGACCGTCCGGCGGCGGCCGGGGCGGATTTTCCGGCGGCGGACGGGGCGGAAGCCAGAATTCCTCCTCGGTTACGCCGGGCCAGGCGCTGACCGAAAAGCATGCTTCAGGCAGCGGGAATATTGATGCGCCACGGTGCCGTCGCGCTGACGCTGCAGAGCGAAGAAATGGAAACGCTCCAGATCGGCGGCGAAGAGCTGGGTATTTCCTGCAGCGGGCTGCCGTTCACCGCCTCCGTGGAAGAAGACGTGCTGGTTCT
>ONXY01000076.1 GCA_900321945.1 uncultured Eubacteriales bacterium
GCGCTGTATCTGCTCGCCATCGCGGCCGTCTTTACCCAGGCGCGGGTGATGGCCGTGGTCTCGCACAGCGTTCTCCGCACGATCCGTGATCAGATGTTCGCGCACATGCAGACGCTTCCCATCCGGTATTTCGACACGCATACCCACGGGGAAGTAATGAGCTATTACACCAACGATACGGACACTCTCCGGCAGATGGTCAGTCAGACGCTGCCTCAGACCGTGTCCTCCGCCATCACGCTGCTGGTGGTTCTTATCGCCATGCTGAACTGCAGCGTATGGCTGACGCTGCTCATGGCGGCCGGAACCTTTGTCATGCTGAAGGTAACCGTGAAGCTCGGAACACGGAGCGCAGGCTTTTTCGTGAAGCAGCAGACCTCTCTGGCGAAACTGAACGGATATATTGAGGAAATGATCAACGGCCAGAAGGTGGTCAAGGTTTTCAACCGGGAGGAAAAGGCCAAGGAGGAGTTCGACCGCCGGAACGACGAGCTGTGTGAAAACATGACCGAGGCGAACAGGATTTCCAACGTGCTCGGCCCGGTGAACAACAACATGGGTCATATCCTGTACGTGATTCTGGCGATTATCGGCGGCGCGCTGGCTATCAGCGGAGTGACCAACCTGTCCCTTCGCGGAACAGGCACGCTGACTCTCGGCGCCATTGCCTCGTTCCTGACCCTGAGCCGGAACTTCATGCAGCCCATCAACCAGATGGCGCAGCAGATCAATTTCATCGCCATGGCGCTTGCCGGCGCGGAGCGCATTTTCGGCCTGATGGACGAAGCGCCCGAAAAAGACGACGGATACGTCGCGCTGGTCAACGCCAAAGAGGAGAACGGACAGCTGACGGAAGCGGAAGAACATACGGGACTGTGGGCCTGGAAGCACCCCCACAGCGCGGACGGCTCCATTACCTATACGCGGCTGCAGGGCGACGTCGTCATGGATCACGTGGATTTCGGCTATGTTCCGGACAAAACCGTGCTGCATGATATCACGCTGTACGCCCGGCCAGGCCAGAAGGTAGCCTTCGTCGGCGCGACGGGAGCCGGAAAGACCACGATTACAAATCTGATCAACCGCTTCTACGATATCGCGGACGGAAAGATCCGCTACGACGGAATCAATATCAACAAGATCAGGAAACCGGATCTGCGGCATTCCCTCGGCGTCGTGCTTCAGGACGTGAACCTGTTTACAGGAACGGTCATGGACAATATCCGGTACGGCAAGCTGAACGCTACGGACGAGGAATGCATCGCGGCCGCGAAGCTGGCCAACGCGCATGATTTTATCACCCGCCTGCCGGACGGTTACAATACGGTGCTGGAGGGGGACGGCAGCGGCCTGAGCCAGGGCCAGCGCCAGCTGATCTCAATCGCCCGCGCGGCGGTGGCGGATCCGCCCGTCATGATTCTGGACGAAGCGACCTCCTCCATCGACACCCGCACAGAGGCGCTGGTTCAGCGGGGTATGGACCGCCTGATGCAGGGCCGGACGGTCTTCGTGATCGCTCACCGCCTTTCCACCGTACAGAACAGCGATGTTATCATGGTCCTTGACCACGGAAGGATTATCGAGCGCGGAAGCCATGAGCAGCTGATTGCCGAAAAGGGGCAGTATTATCAGCTTTACACAGGGGCTTTTGAGCTTGAATAAAACATCCGGAAACAGAATCCCGCGCGGCCGGACGCGCCTGAGCGGGTACCGGAAGGTATCCCCTAAGGAACGGAGCGTTTGGGAAAGAAAGGAGACGGCGGATGAACGAAAGTTTTTCTGTGGCCTTTAACGCGGTCGCGCCTTTTCTGATTCTGCTGGGAATAGGCTGGGCAGCCGGACGGACCGGGCTGACGGACCGTGAGTTCATGAACCGGCTCAATACCCTGAACTACAGGCTTTTTTTTCCGTTCCTGATGTTTAACAACATTTACGGCGCAAAGCCGGAAAATATGCCGTCCGCGAAGCTGATCGCTTTCAGCGTGGTTTCCGTGACGCTTCTTATCGTCCTGCTCGTTGCGGTCGTGCCCCGGGTTGTGAAGGAAAACCCGCGCAGGGGAGTCGTCATTCAGGGAATTTACCGCAGCAATTTCGTCATCTACGGACTTCCTCTGACCACGTACGTTTTCGGCACGGAAAAGGCTTCCGTATGCGGCATGATGATACTGATCATGGTAACGCTGTTCAACATATCCGGGGTTGTCGTGATGGAGATGTACCGGGAAGGCGGAAAGATACGGGCGGGCAAGCTGCTGACCGGAATTCTGAAAAATCCGCTGCTCCAGGGCTGCATCGCGGGACTGATTTTTTACCTCCTGCAGATAAAGCTTCCTCCTTTCATTGCCTCTCCGGTCTCATCCCTGTCCGGCCTTGCCTCGACGCTGGCGCTGCTCGCGCTCGGAACGAATCTGCGGTTCGATGAGCTCAGAGGGAACGCCCGGATTCTTTTCACGGTGCTGGCGTTCAGGCTGGTGCTTCTGCCCCTGGCCATGATCCCGCTTGCCTGGGCGATCGGGCTCCGCGGCATAGAGCTTTTTCTGATCCTGATGATCTTCGGAACGCCCGTCGCCACGAACACGTATCCCATGGCCCAGAACATGGGAGGAGACGGGCTGCTGGCCGGCCAGCTTGTGTTCGTAAGCACGCTGGCCTCGCTCGGAACGATCTTTCTGTTCATTTTCACCATGTCCGGACTCGGCCTGCTCGCGTAGCGGGCTGAGAAAACGCAAAGGACGGGGGAGGGAAATATGCCTGTTCGCTTTGATAAGGAAAAAGGAATTTTTCATCTGACCAACGGAAGCGTAAGCTACATGATTTCGCTGGGGGCGGGGATGTACCCGCTTCATCTGTACTGGGGGAAGAGCCTCCGGAGCGCGGAGGACGATCTGATCGCAAGGCTGGCCGGAAGAAACGCCGGAAATTTCTCCCTTCACGAGACCCCTCTGGACAGACTGCCCCAGGAGTGCCCCGTGTCCGGCACGGGAGATTTCCGGGAGGGAATGCTGTACGTCCGCCGGGAGGACGGAACCACAGCGCTGGATCTGCGCTTTGAATCCTTCCGGATTCAGGAAGGAAAACCGGAGCTGCGCGGGCTTCCGTCTGCCCGCGGGGAGAACGCGGAAACGCTGATTCTGACCCTGAAAGATCCGGAAAACGGCATTGAGGCGGATCTGCTGTATACCGTCTGGCCCGATACGGATGTGATCGCGCGGAGCGCGGTGATCCGGAACGGCGGAACGGAAACCGTGACGCTGGAGAAGGCGCTGAGCGCCTGCGTGGATTTTGAGGATTCGGAATATTCCCTGCTGACGCTCAGCGGCGCATGGGCGAGGGAAAGGGAACCGGCTCTCCGGCCGCTGGTTCAGGGAGACCAGGGAACCTCCACGATCCGCGGGGCCTCCAGTCTTCAGACAAGCCCCTTCATGGCGCTGCTGAGTCCGGGGACAGGCGAGAACATGGGCCAGGTTTACGCCATGGCGCTTTGCTATTCCGGAAGCTTTACGGCGACGGTGCAGGTCGATCAGTTCGGATCCGCGAGAATGATGATGGGAATCCAGCCCTTCGATTTCAGCTGGCGGCTGAATCCGGGAGAAAGCTTTCAGACGCCGGAAGTATGCCTGGGATGGTCGGACCGGGGTCTGAACGGGCTGAGCCAGGGGTATCATCAGCTGATCCGGGAGCATATCGTTTCCGGACCGTACGCGAAGACGGCCCGGCCCATTCTGATCAACAACTGGGAGGCGACCTATTTCGACTTTGACGAGGAAAAGCTCGTTTCCATCGCGGAATGCGCGAAAAAACAGGGGATCGACCTGTTCGTGCTGGACGACGGATGGTTCGGCCGCCGGGACGACGATTCCAGCTCACTCGGAGACTGGGAGGACGACAGGAGGAAACTCCCCGGTGGACTCCGCGGCCTGTCGGAGAAGATTCACAGCCTCGGCATGAAATTCGGGCTGTGGGTGGAGCCTGAAATGATTTCTCCGGACAGCGCGCTGTACCGCGCGCACCCGGACTGGTGCATCCACGCGGGGAACAGGATCCGGATCGAATGCCGGCATCAGCTGGTGCTGGATCTGACCCGGGCCGACGTAAGACGGTACGTGACGGAAAGCATCTGCGGAGCCCTGGAGCGCGGACAGGCGGATTACGTCAAATGGGACATGAACCGGAACATCAACATGGCGGGATCCGCGGAACTGCCGGCGGAGCGGATGAAGGAATTCCATCACCGGTATATTCTCGGCGTATACGAAATCATGGGAGAGATCACCGCCCGGTTTCCGCACGTGCTTTTTGAAAGCTGCTCAAGCGGCGGCGGACGGTTCGATCTGGCCATGATGCGCCTGATGCCCCAGGCATGGGCCAGCGACGATACGGACGCCTGGATGCGCTGCCGGATCCAGTACGGCACGTCCCTCGTTTTCCCACCGTGCTGCATGGGGGCTCACGTTTCCGCCGTTCCGAACCATCAGACGGGACGGAACACGCCGCTGTCCACCCGGGCGGCGGTCGCCATGGGCGGAACTTACGGATACGAGCTGGATATCCGGAAGCTGACCGCTCCGGAGCTGGAGGAGATCGCGAAGCTGAACGAAAGAGTGCGCGCCTGGCAGGACGTACTGCTGTACGGCCGCTTCTACAGGCTCCGTTCTCCTTTCCTGCGGGACGAATGCGCCTGGATGAGCGTCGCGCAGGACGGGAAGCGGGCTGTGGTGACGCACGTGTCCTCCCGCGCGGTCCCGAATCAGCGGCCGAAGCTGCTGAAGCTGGAGGGACTGGATCCGGACGCCTCCTACCGTCTGGAGGAAACGGGGACGGTTTACGGGGGAGACGAACTGATGCAGCGCGGAATCGCGGTACCCGCGCCGTGGGGAGACTATATGTCCCGCCAGTTCTGGCTGGAAAGGGTCTGATTGCGGGAAAACGACGGGAGGAAAACGGAAATGAAGATGGTGTCCTGGAACGTCAACGGCCTTCGGGCATGTATGGGAAAAGGTTTTTCGGAGTATTTCCGGAGCGCGGACGCGGATTTCTTCTGCCTGCAGGAGACAAAGATGCAGCCCGGACAGGCGGAGATTCCGGCGGAAGGATATCACGTATTCATGAACTCCGCGGAAAAGAAAGGCTACAGCGGGACTGCGGTCTTCTCGAAAACGGAACCGCTTTCCGTTTCCATGGGGATCGGTGAGGAGCAGCACGACCGGGAGGGGAGAGTCATCACACTCGAATACCCGTCCTTTTATCTGGTGACCGTATATACGCCCAACAGTCAGCGCGGCCTGACCCGTCTGGAATACCGGATGGTCTGGGAGGACGCTTTCCGGAGTTATCTGAAGGGCCTGGACGGAAAGAAGCCGGTTATCATCTGCGGAGACATGAACGTCGCGCATCATGAAATCGATCTGAAAAACCCGAAGAGCAACGTCCAGAACGCGGGATTCACGCCCCAGGAGCGGGCGAAGATGACGGAGCTTCTGGATTCCGGTTTTACGGATACCTTCCGGTATCTGTATCCGGACCGGAAGGATATCTACTCCTGGTGGAGCTATATGTTCCATGCCAGGGAAAACAACGCCGGATGGCGGATCGACTATTTCCTGTGCTCAGACCGGATCCGGGACCGGATCCGGGAAGCCACGATCGAGACGCAGGTTTTCGGCTCCGATCACTGTCCCGTGACACTGTCCATCGATCTGCAGTAAAATGCCGCCGGCCCTCAACGAAGGCCGGCGGTTTGTTTTCAGGACAGACGGCTCAGATACGCTTCCAGATCCGTGAAGGGTTCCAGCGGGGTGTCCTTTTTCAGATAAAGCGGATGATGAGGATGCCCCGCTTTGCTGCGGGGGCCGGCGGTAAACCATCTGGCGCCGTACGCCCGGCCCTCTGAGACCATATCCATTACGCAGCGGGGAAGCCACGGCCGCTTTTCGATCACGGCGCCCCAGGCCGCCCAGACCGCGGGAGATCCGCCGCTCCGCTCCAGAACATAGCGGAAAGCTTTCATATTCTCCCTATGGAGAAAAGGATTCATCTCCCGGTCCATATCGTCCGGGATCGTGGCCCGCTGGGCGTAAACGTTGAACATGATAAAGGAGTCGTATCCGTTGAAAAGCGCGATCCGCTCGGCACTTTTCAGCGTGTTGTCCAGCGCGCCGGGAGCGGCGGTGGAGGGATTGACTCCGATGCAGATCAGGGGCGAAACGCCGCGGGTGCCGAGAATGTACCGGTATTCCGAATACCGGTCCGGAACATAGAGCCATGCGTCCCGGTCGTAATCGGCGCTCGTGGGCCGGAGGGCTTCGTCGAAGGTGAGAACCTCCGCGTCCTTTGTGCCGGAGGAAGGAATATGCCTCATGACGCTTTCAGAGGACGAATCAGGATCAGAGGCGTCAGCTCATCCCCCTGGCCGGAGGGATTGTCCGCGAGCGCGTCCTGAATCTCTTCGTCCGAGAGCGGGAAATCCGAGCATTTTCCGAGCTGGTTCCGGTCGATGTCGTTCGCGTCCATCAGAACCACCGGGACCCCGGTTTCCTTTTCCAGCGCGTCGCACAGTTCCGCGGCGTTTGTGTTGTTGAGCAGCGCGAGATCATGATACCGTTTGAAGGATGAGCGGTAATAGAAGCCGTCGATGCCGGCCACTTCCGGGCCCACGATATTATAAAATACGCCTTTTTTCCCGAAAGGCTTGGTCAGGGCGGAAGCAATCGCGGCGAAAACGACTTTCGGTGCGCCTACCAGATCGATGGCCAGCTGAAGCTTGTAGGGATCATGCATACCGATTCCCGCGGCGGTTTCGGAAGCGTGCGGGGAGAGAAGCCTGGCCCAGAATCCGGGTTTTTCCTGTTCCTTTGTGCGGACGTTGCCGGTACACATGGCCATGACCTTCGCCCCGAAAGAAAGCACGTCCCCTTCCTGATAGAGAGGAAGAACATACTTCCGGACCAGATCGGCCTGACTTTCGCCCACCTCCACAAAATGCGTCTGAATCGCGTAACGGTCGTACCTGCGTCCGTTCCGTCCCGTGAGGGTGCCTCTGTCGAAATATGTGACGCCGTTCTTCTCACGCCGCTGTTCTTCCAGATTGCGGGATTCGCTGCCGGCCATGATAGGATCCCTCCCTTTTCTGCGCCGCGGACCGCGGCGGACCGTTCGGACGGCCTCCGGTATTATACTATAACGGACAATCACGCGTCAATGTTGCAGGGTAACGGAAAATCGGGTATAATGCACCGGGGGAAACGGCAGAGTTTCCCTACGGAGGGTTTTATACGGAATGGAAAACAAAAAGGAAAGCACCGTGACGCCTGCGGCTGATCGGACGGACGTGAACGCGGCGCTCGCCGACGCGGTAATTCTGATCCCCTCGCTGGAGCCGGATGAGAGGCTGCCGGCCTATATCCGGAAGCTGACCGAGAGCGGATTCGGGCACGTGGTGGTCGTGGACGACGGTTCGGCCGGGAGCTATCAGCCCATTTTCCGCGAGGTGGAACAGACCGGGCCCCAGGTCACCGTGCTGCACCACGACGTCAATCACGGCAAGGGCGTCGCGCTGAAGACCGGCTTCCGCTGGATTCAGGCGAATCTTCCGGAAATCAGCGGCGTGATCACCGCGGACGCCGACGGGCAGCATACCGTTCCGGACTGCGTTCACCTGGCGGAGGAGCTGGAAAAGGGAACGCGTGCCCTGTATCTCGGAAGCCGGGATTTCAGCCTGGAAAACGTCCCTCCCAAAAGCCGGACGGGGAACCGCTTCACCAGCGGGCTCTTCTTCCTGCTTTACGGAAAGTGGCTGCAGGACACTCAGACCGGACTGCGGGCCTTCCGGAAGGAGGATCTTTCCTTCATGATCGACGTGGAAGGCGAGCGGTTCGAGTACGAGATGAACATGCTGATCGCCTGCGCCAGAAACGACCTCCCCATGATCCCGATCACGATCGAGACCGTGTACGAGAACGAGAACAGGGGCACGCACTATCATCCGATCCGCGACAGCTTGAAAATCTTCCGGGTCATCATCCGGGGCTTTGTGAAATTCATGAGTTCAAGCCTGATCTGCCTGCTGGTGGATCAGGGCCTGTTCAACCTTTTCAATCTGCTCGTATTCGGAAACCACGCGGACAAGGCGATCAAGTATATTATGATTTCCACGGCGGCCGCGAGGATCGTCAGTGCGTCGCTGAACTTTATTCTGAACAAGAATTTTGTGTTCAGGCTGAAAGGCCACACCGGCGGAGCGCTCTGGAAATACATCGTGCTCTGCGTCTGCGTCATGCTGATGAGCGCCGGAGGCGTCTGGCTTCTCGGAAGGATCGGTATGAACAGTACCGTCGCGAAGCTGATCGTCGATTTCCTGCTGTATTTTGTCAGCTACCGGATGCAGCAGAAATGGGTTTTCCGCGAGGAATAAGAGAGAGAAGGTCATGGGAGCGTTACAGAAAACCATGCAGGCCCTGGCGGGTCTGATTCTGGCGGCGGCGCTTGCGGCCGCGGTGAGCACCTGGGCTTTTCCGGCTGAGAATGATCTTTTGTATTCCGCCGGACCGGTACGGTTCGGCGTGACCGGAGCGGGAGCCGGGCTCAGCCTGCTGACCGCCCTGGCTTTCGCGGGCGGCCGGATTCACGTCCGCAGAAAAGACGAAAGCGGGAACGAAAGGACCGGGAGTTTCGCGGACGGTTTCGGCTTCGGCCTTCTTCCGGGCCTGGCGGTCTGGAAGTGCTTCGAAGAGCATACAGTTCTCGGAAAAGGAACGCGGATCCCGGAAGGCGTCGTCAGCCTGCCCTGGTTTACGGCGGACGGAATAAGCCGTCCGTGCAGGCTGGAAGCGTTTCTGGCGCTGCTGCTTTTCGCCGCGCTGATCGTATGGCTTGCTCTCCGGAGCGAACCGCTCCGAAACGGAGACGTTTTCGGCACAGCGGCGGCGATGTGGGGCGCGTGCAGGCTGGTTACGGATGGTTTCCGGGCGGAACAGCTTCCGTGGATGGGGGAGGCCCGGATTACGGGCTGGCTGTCCGCCGGGCTGATGCTGGCCGCGCTGGCCGTATGGACGGCCCGGACCTTCCGGAAAAGAAAAAACACAGGCTACGCGTTTGTCTGCGTGCCTGTGTTCGCTGCTTCCGTAGCGCTTGCCGCTATGGTCCGGAATGAAATCATTCTCGCGGACAATCCGCCGGCGCGGCTGGTTCTGACTGTCTGCGGCGCGCTGCTGGCTCTGAAAGCGGCGCTGTGCATGGGGCGCGTAAGCAGATAATCCTCCGGACGGCGGGCTCCGGAAAGCGTTTTATTCCGCCCGCCGCGGACAATCCGCTTTCCGGCAGGCTTTACAGGTATCCAGATCGATCTCGTCACCCGGGATGCGGAGCTCCTGCGGGTTTTCCGCGCCTTCATCCCGCCTGAAGCCGAGACGCGTAAAGAACCCGGTCACCTCCGGCGGACAGATCAGGCGCACCTCCCGGGCGAAATGACTCTGCGCCTTGAAGAGAAGCAGACGGAGCGTCAGATCCCCCAGCCGCCTTCCGCGGTAATCGGGAAGGACGGCCACCCCGTCCAGCCAGAACGATCCGTCCTCCCAGCGGATCCGGCCCGTGGCGGCGGGTACGCCGTCCTGATACACCACCACATTCTGGGCCAGCGCATCGAGCGGATCCTCCCCGCGGTTCAGAACCGCTTCCCTGACGGAAAGAACCTCGGACAGACCGCTGCCCTGGGGAAACCACTTGCCCTGAATCATCACAATCACCCCGGAAAGGAAAGAATCATGGAGAAGGAAAAAATCAACCGGATCAACGAGCTCGCGCGGAAAAAGAAGACCGACGGACTCACGGAAGAGGAAAAGCGCGAGCAGGAGCTTCTTCGCGGAGAATATATCGCGGGCTTCCGCTCCAATCTGCAGGTGCTGCTGGATAACGTGACGGTCAGGAACCCGGACGGAACCACGCGCCGCCTGCAGAAGAAAATATAAAGCGAAGAGGGACACTTGTCAAGAACGCGCGGTTTGTCTATAATACGCGTGTAAAAATGCGAAAGGAGACAGGGACTATGAACGAAAACGAAGTTAACGGCGAGGATCTGGAAATGGACGAGGATCTGATCGTATTCGAGGACGAGGACGGCAATGAGATCACATTCGTGATCGAGGATTACTTTTTCTACAACGGGGACGAGTATGCCGTCCTGACGGAGTACGACACCGAGGAAGACAATGTGAAGAGCGAAGAGGGCAGCATCGTCTGCAAAATCGTGCCGGTCGAGGGCGAAGACGGGGAAGAGGACGAGGAGTTCGTCCCCGTGGAGGACGAAGATCTCGCCGAAAAGCTGATCGAGATCGCCAACGCCCAGCTGAACGAGGATGAGGAAGAGGACTGACAAATATGAAAATGCCTGTGCGTATCATTCTCTGGACGGTCTGCGCGGCGCTGATGCTTGCCGCTCCTTTTGTGTTCTCATCGCCCGCCATGCTCAGTGAGGTAAAGTGGGAAATGATGGATCAGCTGGATCAGGAGGACGGCGGAGAGACGGACTTCGGAGAGGAAGAAGGAGAAGAGCTGGATTTCGGACGGCTGTTTTTCTCCTGCGCGATGGCGGAAGAAGCGGAGGACGGGGAGCTGATCGAAGAGGACAGCACCGTTCCGTTCGGCGAATCCGTCTATGAGCTTCCGCTGGACTTCACCGTGCCCCCCGCGCCGAAGAAGGAAAACTATACGGAGAACGGCTACGCGGATGAAACAATCCGGGTTTCGGTGGAGGAGAGAGAAGAAAACGGCGTCACCTGGCATCTTGCCTTCGTGCAGATCGCATCGCCCACTCAGCTCCGGACGGCGACAGCAGGAAAGCTGACCTCCCGGAAAACCGCTTCCGTCAAGGCTCTGGCGAGAAACAACCACGCGGTCGTGGCCATCAACGGCGACAATTTTGTCGACAAGCCGGAAAAGACCACGTTCGAGTACCGCATGACGCAGAAGATCCGCAGCAAGACCAACAAAACGAAGGATATGCTGATTATCGACGAGAACGGCGATTTCCATCTGGTAAAGGCGGCGCCGAAAAACGAGCAGACCGCCGCGCTGGAAGCCGTCGCGAAAGAGCATACCATCGTCAACGCGTTCACCTTCGGCCCCGCGCTGGTTATTGACGGCGAGGAGCAGGAAATCAATAAGGAATACGGCTACAACCCCAACGGAAAGGAACCGCGCGCGGCCATCGGTCAGACGGGAGAACTGTGCTACGTACTGGCTATCGCCGAGGGACGCGGAGAGTCCAGCGGCGTTACCCAGCAGGAGCTCGCTCATTTCATGTATGGATTGGGGTGCGCGCAGGCTTTTAACCTGGACGGAGGAAATTCGGCGGAAATGGCTTTCGGGGAAAAGGTGATCAAGGGACAGCCCGGCGGCGCCGAAAGGGGCCTGAGCGATATCATCTATTTCGCTACGGCCGTACCGGAGGAATGAAATGAGCCTTTATGAAGAAGCGGAAAAACTCCGTATTCTCGGCGTCGAGGGATACCGGTTCGGCTTTTTCATCCTGGCCGGGATGGCTGCTTTCGCCGCCGTGACGGGAATTCTCAGCTGGGCGAAACGGTGTGAAAGGGGAACGGCCCCGCTGACCGTATGCCTGAGCATCCTGCTCGGGGGAATCTTTTCCCGTATCGGCTTCTGCCTGATGAATCAGGAACTGGGAGCCCTCATGCCCTTCTCCAGCTGGTTCCGGATTACCGGCGGCGGCTGGAGCATGACCGGACTGATCGCGGGCGTGATGCTTGCCGGCTGGCTGTCAGCGAGAATAACAAAACAGAAACCCGGAAAACTGCTGGATATCCTGGTCTGCGCCCTGCCCCTGTTCATGGCTCTGGAGCGGTTCGGAGAAAGCTGCGTTCCGGAATTTGACTACAGCCGGGAACTGAGCACGGACTTTCTCAAGGGAACGTTCCTGGCCTTCAGCGACGATTACGGATCTTATCTCGCGACCTGGAAGCTGGCCGGAATCGTGATGATCCCGCTGTTCCTTGTTCTCGTGACGGATCTGATCCGGAGCGGGAACGACGGCGACACGTGCATTTTTTTCCTGCTCCTGTACGGCGCCTGCTCTGTGATCCTGGAGAGCCTGCGGTACGACCGGTTCCTCAGCATCAGCTTCGTCGGCCTGGAGCAGGTTCTGGGGGCTGTCATGCTGGGGGCCGGCGTAACCATTGCCGCGGTTCGGGCTGCCGGCGCTCCGAAAAGCCTGCGTATCGCGGCGGTCGTCATCGTGCTGGCCGCGGCGGGGATCGGCGTGGGACTGGAGTTCGCGCTGGACCGTACGACATTCAGCAAAATTCTGATCTATCTGTTTTTCATCCTCGTGATGGCCGTTCCCGTCGTTCTGGGACTGCGTCTGCGTGACGCGCGGAGCGCAAAGAAAATATGACGGACATCTCTTCAGAAGCTTTCCTCCGCGCGGGGAAGGCTTCTTTTTTGCATGTCCGGAAAGCGTGGATCCGGAAAAACAATGAAAAAACGAAATTCAGCTTGCTAAAGCGTTAAATCATTATATAATGGAGAAGTGATTTTTCGGAGAAAGAGGGGGAGACTGAGAAACCATGAATACCGAGCTGATTGTCTTTATTGTTTACCTGGCTTTCATGCTGGGTATCGGCGTATACTTCTTTCTGAAGTCCCGGGGCAGCGACGAGAAGGAATATTTCCTTGGCGGCCGCCACATGGGCCCCTGGGTTTCGGCGCTTTCTGCCGGCGCCTGGGACATGAGCGCCTGGGTGCTGATGGGACTGCCGGCCTCCATCTACGCGGCGGGCATCGGACAGGCCTGGATCGCCATCGGGCTGGCCATCGGATACGCGCTGAGCTGGATCTTTGAGGCGCCGCGTCTGCGCCGGTTTTCCATCGCGGCGGACGATTCCATCACCGTTCCGCAGTATCTGACGAACCGGTTCAAATCCTCCAGCAAAGCGCTGCAGATCATCTGCGCCGTGATTTTCCTCGTCGCGTACACGATCTACGCGGCGTCGAGCGTAAAGGCCTGCGGCACGCTTTTCCACACGGTGATCGGAATCGATCCGACGGTGGCCATGTACATCGCCGCTGCGATTATCGTTTCCTATACTTTCCTCGGGGGCTTCAGCGCCGTGTGCTGGACGGACTTCTTCCAGGGACTGCTGATGCTCGGCGCTCTGCTGATCGCACCGATTTTCGCTCTCGGGCTGATCAACGCGGGAGAGGCCGCAATGACCGTTGAAGAACTGCCTGAAGGATACTGGAATCTGTTCCCGGACTGGAAAACCATCGCTTCCGGACTCGGATGGGGGCTCGGCTACTTCGGTATGCCCCATATTATCATCCGTTTCATGTCCGTACGCAGCGATAAGGACCTGAAGAAGAGCGCGAAGATCGGTATCGCGTGGAACATTCTGATCATCGCCTTCTCGGTGATCGCCGGCTGCGTGGGGCATATCTTCATGGGCGAGCTGAACGACAGCTCCACGGTGTTTATTCAGATGGTGCGGAAGATTTTCCCGGCAATCGTATCCGGCGTGCTGCTTTCCGCGATTCTCGCTGCCTCCATGTCCACGGCGGACTCCCAGCTGCTCAGCGCCTCCTCCGCTTTCGCCGCGGACGTGTACAAGCCTGTGATCCGGAAGAATAAGACCGGTGCGAAGGAAATGTACTGGATGGGCCGGATCATCGTTCTGATCATCGCCATAGCTGCCGTTCTGATCGCTTCCGACCCGAACAGCGGCACAATCATGGGACTGGTCGAAAACGCGTGGGGCATCTTCGGCGCGGCCTTCGGACCCGCGATTCTGCTGAGCCTGTTCTGGAAACGCTTCACCTTCGGAGGAGCCGTCGCGGGCATTCTTGCGGGCGCCGCGGTGGATATCCTCTGGCTCGCGTTCCTGGGTTCCTTCGGCCTGTATGAAATCATCCCGGGCTTCATCGCCGGCTTCCTGGCCGCCGTAATCGTATCCCTGATCGGCAGCGAACCTTCCGCAGAAGTGCAGGAGCTGTTCGAGAAGGCCAGCACGGAGGAAAAATAAAAGACTTTCATAACCTGAAGACAGCCGCGCATCCTCAGCACGGCTGTTTTCACGTATTTTTCACAAAAATACGGATTGTATGTTCATATTGCCGTGATAAGATATACATGTTATCCGAAGAGAGGAGTGCTGCTGATTCATGAGCGATACAAACGTCAGGAAAAGCGGAAAGAAGAAAAAGCGGATCGTCCGGCGCGTGATCGGAACGCTGATCGTGCTGATGCTGATCGGCGGGGCAGGCGTGTATACCTGGGCAAAGCTTAAGGACAAATACACGGTGACGTACGACGAGTATACGGCCACCACCG
Source organism: uncultured Eubacteriales bacterium (assembly GCA_900321945.1). The sequence continues at coordinate 14,336 of ONXY01000076.1, forward strand.
GAACAATCTCCAATTCTCTCAGCTTCACAGGCAGCATGGCGCTTCGGGACAGCGCGACCTATACCGCCTCCTCGTCCGGAACCGTCCGCAATGTGTACGTGCAGAACGGGGACCGGGTGAAAAAAGGGGACCGGCTGGTCCGGCTGAGCAGCGGCAGCCTCTGCACGGCGGATTTCGACGGTACGGTGAACATGGTCAGCGTGAAGAACGGGGACGAGGTCTCCGCCGGAGATACGCTGGTGCAGATCGCCGATTTCGAACACATGGAGGTCTCCTTCCGGGTGGACGAGTACGACATCGGAGACGTCCGGGTCGGAGAGGAATGCACGATCACCGCCACCGCTACGGAAAAGATCTTCAAATCCTCAGTTGACACGATCAACTACATCTCGTCCTCCACGGGGAACGTCGCTTATTACACCGCGACCGCGAGGGTGGATGTGGACGGCGGCGTCTATCCGGGCATGCAGGTTACGGTGACCATCCCCCAGGAGGAGGCCGTGGACGTCGTGATTCTGAAGGCGGACGCGCTGAGCTTCACGCTCGAGAATAAGGCGTTCGTTTACAAAATGAAGGAGGATCAGTCCCTGGAGGAAGTACCTGTGGACGTCGGCGTCAGCAACGGAAACTATGTGGAAATCAAAACCGGGCTGCAGAGCGGCGAAAAGGTGTACGCGGTCAGCAAAACCAAGGAGGATTCCCTGTCCTCCCTGCTGTCCGGCATGTTCGGACAGAGACAGTACAACCGTCC
>ONXY01000275.1 GCA_900321945.1 uncultured Eubacteriales bacterium
TCCTCCACATAATTGCCGACCAGGCTGACGGCCGGATCGGCCGATTTGTACGCCAGGCTTTCGCTCCAGCAGTAGTAGACGAACGGCAATTGATCCCTGTAATCGACGCCGCGGCCGACGGAGAAGATATAGTGTCCGGCCGGGCCCGCGCCTTCGCAGACCAGCAGGGGAGCGCCGGCCAGACTGCAGAGGCAGAAATCCCCGCCCGCGCTGATCAGCGCGGGATCGGCGCCGTTCTGAACCGCGGCCTCCATCAGCATCCGGGCGAGCAGGTTCCGGCTTTCCTCCGAGGCGTACCAGTCTTCGTTCCCGGCGAAAGCCTGTTCAAACGCCTCGTCCGTAATGCGGACGACATCCTCGCTGACCGCGTCCCGACGCCGGAACACCCACTCAGACTGATACAGCCCGACGTTCAGAAGGATGGTATGGTCCGACAGCAGGGAGACGATATAGGAGATGGAATTGTCTACGACCGTGTAGAGGCGGCCGTCGTTCAGTCCGGGATCAAACACGATCTCAAAGCTCTTTTCCACGCCGTCGCGGGTCCAGGTTATGGTCATTACGCCGTCCTTAATCACGGCGCCGCCCTGAATATTCAGTTCCCCGGCATCCATGAACGCGCCGTTCATGCCGTATTTTACAATGTCCCAGGCTCCGTTGAAGTCCGCAGGGGTCAGCACGTCGCTGTATATGAGGGAAACGCTGCCCGCGACCTGCGTTTCCCGGGGACTCCGGGCGTAGGTCAGGACTGCGTGAACCGCGCCGTCGTATTCCAGCCTGTTAACCAGCTTTCCGTTTTCCAGAACGTACTCGCTGAAGCCTATGGTCAGAACGCCGTTCTCCCAGGTGCAGCCGCTGTACTGTTCGGAGGAGCCGCCGCGGTTTATGACCGCGATCAGGTTCTCCCCGTCGGTGTAGACCGCGAACCAGACGGGGCTGCCTCCCGCGCCGTCCGGAACGCCGTTGGCCCGGAATACCCTGCCGGGGTAGTTGTCCAGATCTTCATATTCACAGAAATACCATTTTCCAAGGATTTCCGGATTCTCCGCCAGGGAGACCGTACCGAGCAGCCCGGTAAGCAGAACCACCGCCAGCATGAACGCGGCCGTCTTTTTCATTTTTTTATCCTCTCTTTTCTTTTGCTTTCGTTTCCGGGGTTTTTCCCGTGCTTTTCCGGATTCCCTGTGATATCCGGTCCGCTTTCCGGACTGAGAAGCCGTCGGATTCGTTTTCAGATCCGCGGATCCGCCCGCTCCACTTCTCTTTTCGGAGTCAGCCCTGCCGGGCGGAGCGCATGCTGTCCAGCTTCGCGTTCAGGGCTCTGCCCGCCGCAGCCCCGCCCGTACAGAGCAGCGCGGTCGGAACCCCGCCGAGCTCGAATCCCATTTCCGTAACCAGCGCCAGCACCACAGTCACAACGACGAAACATCCCAGCCAGATCAGAACCTTCATCAATTTATACCTCCGTTTTCTTTTTCCCGGCGGCTCCGGGGAGCGCCTTTTCGCACCGCCTCTGCGGACGGCTTACACCAGTAATAACCGCGGGAACGGAAAAAGGTTACAGCGCTCTTCTTTTTTCTTCATTTTTCCCCCGGTTTCGCGGAGCGGAAAGAGGACCGGCCGTTTCGGCCGGTCCTCCCGGAGAGATTCCGGCGGCGTCACTGCCGCGGCCGGTTACCGGCCCGCGGCCGCGCGGACGCCGAAGGGGCTGTCAGAAAAATACGCCCTGTCAAAATGTCCGGCAAAAACTTCCGGAGACAGGCCGCAGGCAAGCTTCCCGTCCGTCTCGTTCAGATGGGTGATCAGCACGGAAGCGGCCGCGTCCGGAAGCACGGCCCTGGTTTCCGCCAGGTCCGCGTTCACCCGGGCGAGCACCGCTTCCGGATCGAAAAAACCGTACCGCAGGGTTTCCTGATGCGGGTTCGGCACATTGGTCCGGTCCGTCATGTCCGGATTGATGCTTTCCTTCGGGCATTCGGTCGGAAACGGGCCCGCTCCGTGGCGGGTCAGATAGGACCGGGTGACGTAGATGATTTCCGTTTCCGTTTTCCCGGGCAGCGCGGCGATTCTCCCGGCGCTGATCAGGGAGGTGGTCCGGCTTGGCGTCAGATAGGGATAATCCGCTTTGTTTCCGGCGTCCAGCGCCAGACCCTGACCGGCTTCAAAGAGCAGGAAAGGCCAGTCTTCCGCCAGCTTATTCCAGTCCTCGTACCGCTCTGTCAGGGAGATCATTTTCAGCAGGTCCGCCCGGCTGCTGCGGATCAGGCCCTCGTTTTCCAGAAGATCCCGCCATTCCGGCCCCGCCGTCATGCCGAGAGCGGACAGACGCCGCGGGACGTATTCCCGGATGATTCTCCGGCAGTAGGCCGCGTATTCCGCTTCGCCGGTTTCACACAGACGCCCCCAGCGGAGAGCCCAGCCGGTGTTCAGGAAGCGGAGGCGGGTTTCCTGAATGCCGCATCCGCAGGACCCGTGGCGGGACTTTCCCCTGTTTTCCTCAATGATCTGGCCAAGCATCATGTCCCAGGGAGTGGATACCCGGCACCGATCTGAAATCAGAAGGCGCGGGATCATTCCGAAATCCCGTTCCAGCTCCTCCCGCTCCTGCGCGTACAGCAGCGGGTTGACGATGAAATCCCTGTCCGCGCAGGACGCCGCGCCGCGCAGGGACGCGGAGCCGAAATGATGAAACACATGGCGCCGGCCGTCCGGCAGATCCACCGTATGTCCCCGCTGGGCGCCGCCGTTGATCAGCACGTTCAGGCACGGCTTTTTTTCCCGGGACGCGGCGAAATCCGCGGCCATCCCCTTTCCCTCGTCTCCGTAGCTGCATCCGATCACAATCACAGCCCTGCGCATGGCCTTTCCTCCTTTACCGTCCGGTTCCGTTCATTCTGAAAAAAACCGGGAAGGGAGTTCCTTCCCGGCACGGGCGGCTCCGTGTCTTCCCGGTCAGCCGGCGCCCGTATCCCAGCTGATCTCCCGCATGCCGGGCGTTTCCGGCTCCTGCCGCGCGGCGAATTCCGTAACGATATCCACCAGCCTTCCGGAAATATCGTCCAGATTCGCCACCTGGAAGTGTCCCCCGGGCAGAATGCTTCCGAAGGAACGCGACGCCGCTTCCAGGTAACGGTCCACCTGGCGGTGGGTGACGTGCAGGTGCCGGATGTCAAATTTCTCCGCGGCGCGGGCGTAGAGGTCCTTCGTTTCCACGTCGGCCGTCAGCCTGTCGCCGGTTGCCGCGGCGAGAGGCGCCATGGGCAGATAGGGGTTCATCGGTTCATCCCCCATGGTGATGATCAGGCCCTTTTTCCCCCGCTTCCAGCAGTCGAGCTTCGTGTGACGCAGGCCCATGTACCAGGCGGCCGTGTAGGATTCAAACGCGTTGCCGCCGCCGCCGTGCTCCATGTAAACCATGTCCAGCTGCTCCGCAATGCGGATATCGGATTCGAACTGGGAGATCTGGATCGGGGCCCGGTCGTAACTCAGATCCCCGATTCCCATGATCATGAACTCCACGTCCTGAATGACGCCGTACAGCCGGGTCATGACCTCGTTCATCTTTTTCGCCACTTCCGCGGAGGCGGGGCCCATGCTGCCGGTCACGTCCAGCGCCAGAATCACCGGAACGGTCCGGGGATGATCCGCGCTGTCGCAGCATTCCCGCATTACATTCATCGGGTTCAGCTTCGGATGAAGCACGCGCTGGGTAAAGATCTGCTGATCCGTCAGGCCGCTGTCCAGATGACCCGCGTCGTTCACCGCGCGGCCCCTGGAAGCGCTGTAGGTCACAAAACTGTTTCTGGTCCATACTCCGCTGCCCATATTCAAGCCTCCTTCTCATCCGGGGTATCGTCCTCATCGTCCCCGTCGAACAGATCCTCCATGAAACCGAAATCCCCTTTCATGCCGAGCATCAGGGGCAGCATGGCGGAAAAACCGCCGTCCTTTCCCTTCATCATGGAGGAAAGCATCATGTATTTCATGATACGGCCGGCGCCTTTCCGGCCCTTTACCCCGTTCCGGCCGAAGACGGAGACGATCCGGCCGTACAGGTAGGTGCTGCCCATGAAGAGATGACGTTCCGGCACCAGAGTTTCCACGGTCGCGTCCTCGTAGTTGATGGCGGTGATCGTATCCTCGCCGACGGCCAGCACGCACCTCGGCGATCCGCCGGAAAGGATGATATCCCCGGGATTCACCCTGTTGGACGGCATGACGAAGAAAAAGTCCTCGCCCGCGTCCAGCACGAAGCTGTCGCAGTTTGTCAGGCGCTTTTTCTCCGGATCGCAGGTGCGGTAGCCGGCTCTGGTCCTGACGGCGATTCCGCCGTCCATGGACAGCCGGCAGAGCCCCGGAGCCACTTTTCCGCAGATTCCTTCAAACATGTTCACGCTTTTGTCCTCCTTTTCTGTTTGTTACCGCGTTTCCGGACGTTTTTCCGGAAACGCGGGCCGGATTCTTCCGGCCCCGGAAACGCGCCGGGATGCGGAACGGCCGGGCGGTTTTCCGGAGCCGCTTCCGCGGCCGGGTTACATCAGGAATACCCGCCGGGAATGTGAAAGGTTACAGCCGCCGGAAAGTTTTTCCGGTTTTTTCGGATCCGCCGGGCAGACGGAAACAGAAGCTTTTCCGGTCCGCGGGACGGACGCGGACGGAGAAGCGGCCCTGACTGTCCGCGGCCGCGGGAACGGACGGACAGGGAATACGCGCCCGGCGGATTACAGGGTTTCCGAAAGGGTTTTATGCTTTTGTATATCTGACGAAACAGACGGGAATGCTTATTTTTCCCGGTTCAGCCGGAACGCCACGGAACGCCGGAGATACTCCAGGTACTCCGCATCGCGGCACATGGCCTTGCCCGGCGCGTCGGAGAGCTTGGCGACCGCCCGGCCGTTGACCGTCTGCAGCTTGATAACGATATTCAGCGCGTTTTCACAGGTGTCGTTGGAGCAGAAGGTTCCGATGCCGAAGGAAACCTTCGCCCTCTCTTTGAAATAATCATAGAGCGCCTGAGCCCGGTCAAAGTCGAGACTGTCGCTGAACAGAAGCAGCTTCGTTTTCGGATCCGCGCCGTATTTCAGATAGTGAGCGATCATCTTTTCGCCCCAGGCGTAGGGATCCCCGCTGTCATGGCGTACGCCGGAAAAGTTGTTCACCATGGCCCGGTTGAAATCCAGCAGGAACAGATCCGTGGTTACGGTGTCCGTCAGAGCCGTTCCGTTGTCGCCGCGGTATTCGTCGTACCAGTCCTCAAGGGCGTAATGATTGGTGTAGGCCAGCGGAATGGAGTCGATGCCCTGGTACATCTGTACGAATTCATGGGCGTAGGTGCCGACCGGAGTGAGCCCGTATTTTTTCGCCAGCCATACGTTGGAGGTGCCCACGCAGTTTCCGGTCTCCGACGCCAGGCGGCGGACCGCCTCGTCCTCCCATTCCCGGGAGAGCCGCCGGCGGCAGCCGAACTCAGCAAACCGGAAAGTATACCGGCCTTCCCGGAAATCCCGGATCTTCTGATTCAGCCGCTCTTCCGCCGAGCGTCTCAGAGCGTCGTAGTCGAATTCCAGGCGGAAATAAACCTCGTTGACGATCTCCAGCAGGTAAATCTCGAACTGCATGGCGGAGAACAGCGGGCCCCGGACCACGATTTTCAGCTCTCCCTCTTCGGTCAGATCCGTTTCGACATAGTCCCGGATCGGATGCCAGAGGCGGAGAAACTCCACATAGTCGCTTTTGATGAAGCGGATGGAACGAAGGTAGTCCAGCTCATCCTTCGTGAAGGACAGCGTGCACAGATGATCGATCTGAGCGTTGATCTCCTCAAACATCTCCCGGGTAAAAACCACGCCCTCGTTCCGGCAGCGGAAATAGTATTCTCCGCTCAGATTCGTATGCTTATGGAAAATCACCTGGTCCATGTTGAATTTGTACAGATCCGTATCCAGCAGGGACTGGACGACAGGCTCAAGCTTCATCTTTTTCTCCTTTCTGCCGTTTCCGTTCTCCGTCTGCGGCGGACGGGGCCGCCTTCGCGGCCTGTTCCTGGTTCTCCGGTCCCAGAAGGCAGGCGATTTCCGCGGGTACCAGCCCGGAAAGCTCCTCCGCGGACGCTCCCTTCTCCGCCACGATCCTCCGGACCCGCGTGGAGGAGATTTCCCGGGTTTCCGGGGGCGGCTCCAGCGTGAGAATATACCGCGAAAGGGAAGTCAGGAAGCCGCTTTCGCGGATGATCCGGCCGCAGTCGTCGCCGCCCCGGGCCAGGCACACGATTCCGAACTCCTCCGCGATTTCCCGCACATGAACCCATTTTTCCGCCAGCTCCGGAAGCTTGTCGGAGCCGATCAGCAGCGACGCCTCCGTCCCTTCCTCTCTCAGATGGCAGAGGGTTTCATAGGTTCGGGGCTGCCGGGCCCGGCGGATTTCCCAGTCTGTCGCCGCCATCCACGGCCGGGTTTCCGCAGCCGCCCGGAGCATGGCCAGGCGCAGATGATCCGGATAGGCGAAGTCTTTGCCCTGGCTTTCCCGGATATAGACGGATTTGGAGGGCACGAACACCACGGCCTCCCGCCCGGTTCTTTCCAGCGCGAATCTCGCCAGATTCAGGTGCGCCAGAGTGGGGGGGTTGAAGGCCCCGAAAAAGGCGAGCGCTTTCATTTTCCTCATGACGGTTCCTTTCCGAAGGGATCCAGGGTCAGAGGCATCCGCCGCTTATGCATGGCCGCCGCCTCCAGCTTCCGGATCTTCGCGTCTGTTTCCGGGTCGCCGCAGGAACCTTCCCGCACATACAAATGGATTTCAGCGTAGCGTACGCCAAGATTCTCCTCATCGCTTCTGCCGGTCAGACCGTCCGAAGGCGTTTTGACCACCAGATCCCGGGGAATCTCTTCCATGGACAGCCCGATTTCCACCACCTCCACGCTGGTCAGACGTCCCAGCACGGAGAAATCGCAGGACGTATCGCCGTCCTTGGTGCAGTATCCGACCGTGATCTCGCTCAGATTTCCCGTGCCGGCCAGACGCGCGTCCAGCGCCTGGGCGATATAGCGCAGAACCGTCATGCGGAGGCGCGGCCCCACGTTGACGTCCGAATGCCGGCTGACGGGAATCTCAAATTCCTCCGTTTCCGCGGAGGCCCCGTTCTGATCCGTGACGGCCCGCAGCGCCCCGTGGATTTCCCCGATATTGACCGTCCTGCGGCGGATGCCCAGAGCCCCGCAGACCCGCCGGCTGTCCCCGATATCCTTCTGCTCTCCGTCCGGAAGCATCACGCCGTATACGTTTTCCGGCCCGAGGGCCCTGGCGCACAGCGCCGCGCAGACCGTAGAGTCCTTGCCTCCGGAGATTCCCAGCACCACGCGGCGGAAGCCCTGCTTCTCCGCGGTTTCCCGGATCAGCTCCACCAGCCGGTCCCGGACCGCCTCCGCGTCAAACCGATATGCTCCCATGCTTTTCTCCTTTCCGGCCCGCCGGTCACAGAATATCGATCTGGCAGCTGGCCATCGTCTCCAGGGCCGCCCTGTGTTTTTCCGGCGTCACGCCGGCGCAGCAGGCGGCGCGGACCTGAATCTCCGCCTCCGGGAAGGCGGCCTTGAGCAGCAGCGCGTTGGAGACTACGCAGATATCGGTGCAGAGACCCAGAAGTTCGATATCCGGCTTTTCGTCCGCTTCCAGCCGCTCCCGGATCATTTCCGGCAGGCGCAGACTGCCGAAGGAGGGCTTTTCCACAAGCGTGCAATCCCCGAGGGCTTCCCGGATCACCGGATTCAGCCGCCAGCCCTCCGTACCGCGGATGCAGTGTGGAACCGGAAGCCGCTTTCCTTCCCTGGTCTGAGCGTAATTCTCTCCGTGGGTATCGAGAGTGGCGATGATTTCCGCTCCGGCGTCCCGGCATTCCCGGATCCGGGCCGCCGCGGCGGGTACGATTCCGGCGGCTTCCTTCGTTCCCAGCGCGCCGTCGATAAAGTCGTTCTGAAGATCCACAGCGATCAGAAATCTCCGGATTTTCATGGTTGTCCTTCTCCTTTCAGCCGGTAGAGAACCGCGGGACGTCCCCGCTTCTGCTTTTCTTCCCGGTCGACGGGTTCCAGCCGGCCGGTTTCCTCGTACCGGCTCCTGATAAAACGGCGGAAATTGCTGCCGTCCAGCTTTTTCCCGAGCACCGCCTCGAAGACCGTCTGCAGTTCTCCAAGGGAGAACGCGCTCAGATCGTTCAGGAACCGGAACCCCACATCCGTGTAATCGATTTTTCCCCGCAGACGCTTTACCCCGGTTTCGATCATTCCGCCGTGGTCGAAGGCCAGATCCCCGCCGGTCAGCACCGA
>ONXY01000439.1 GCA_900321945.1 uncultured Eubacteriales bacterium
ACGAGCCCCTTCAGGCCGCGGCTCCCGTCCGCCGTGCACACGATCGTCTCACACCCCAGATCCCGGAACTCTTCCTCCGCGAAAACGTCCTCCCCGGAATTGAAGCCCAGCACGGCGGTTACGGTTTTCCCCTGCCGGCGGAGGGCTTTGGCCAGACCGTACAGAGGCGGAACGCCGACGCCGCCGCCCAGCAGCAGGGGCCGATCTCCGGCTCTCGACAGGTCGTATCCGTTGCCCAGCCCTGTCAGGACGTCCAGGCTTTCCCCGGGAGCCATCCGGCTCATGCGGGCGGTTCCGGTCCCGACCGTTTTATAGATCAGGGTCAGCGCGCCCTCCTCCCGGTCACAGACGGAAACCGGCCGCCGGAGGAAGAGCCCTTCGAGCAGAAGGTTTACAAACTGGCCCGGGCGGAGAACGGCGGAGGTATCCCCGATCAGCCGCATCCGGAAAACGTCCCGGGCGATTTTTTCGTTCTTTTCAACAAGAAAGCAGACCTGTTTCATGCGCGCCAGCTCTCCTTTCCTCCGCAGACCGTCCGCAGGCAGCGTCCGAAAACCCTCCGTCCCGCGAAGGGAGTGGAACGGCCCATGGACAGGAATTCATCCGGATCGACGGCATATTCCGCCTCCAGATCCCACTCGCACCAGTCGTCCGCCGGCTGCGGAAGGCCGAACCGGGCTCTGGGAGCGCGCGTCATTTTATCCACCAGCAGCGGAAGCGGAAGGATTCCCGTCCTGACCAGCCCGGTGTACAGCGCCGGAAAGGCGGTTTCAAGCCCCACGACGCCGAACGCGCTTCCGGCCAGACCGCGGCTCTTTTCCTCCGCGGAGTGGGGGGCGTGGTCGGTGGCGATCATGTCGATCGTGCCGTCCAGGAGACCTTCTGTCAGGGCCTCCTGATCCTCCTTCGAACGGATCGGCGGATTCATGCGGAAGCGCCCGTCCTCCTCCAGATCGGATTCGTTCAGCAGCAGGTAGTGCGGCGCGGTCTCGCAGGTTACGTCCGCGCCTTCCGCTTTGGCCCGCCTGATGATCTCCACGCTTTCCCGGCAGCTGATATGGCAGACGTGGTAGGCGCAGCCGGTTTCCTTCGCCAGGCGGACGTCCCGGGCGATGGGACGCCATTCGCTTTCGGAGCAGATGCCCCGGTGCCCGTGAGCCGCGGCGTAGGCGCCGTCGTGGATATAGCCGCCCCGCAGCAGCGAGTTGTCCTCGCAGTGGGCCGCTACAATCTTTCCCAGCCCCGCCGCCGTTTCCATCAGGGAGCGCATCATGCTTTCGCTCTGAACGCCCCGGCCGTCGTCGGAAAAGGCGATAACCCGGGAGGCCAGCCCGGCCAGATCGGCCGGCGCCTCCCCTTTTTCCTCCATGGTCAGGGAGCCGTAGGGGTGAATCCGGCAGAACCCGCCGGCCTTCGCGATCAGCTCCTCCTCCTCGGCCAGATGAGCCGGCGTGTCGGGGACCGGGTTCAGGTTCGGCATGGCGCACACGTCGGTATACCCGCCGCGGGCCGCGGCGCGGCTGCCGGAAACCAGCGTCTCCTTATAAGAAAAACCCGGCTCGCGAAAATGCACGTGCACATCGCAAAAGCCGGGAAATATTACGGTATCCGGTTCTTTTCGCATCCGTCCGTCCGTCATGCGCCTCTTCCTCCCGTCCTGCATCCTGCCGGTCTCACGGGGCCGGCTTAAGGATCCGCGGCGCGCCGCGCCGGGACCGGGTCCGGAGGAATATATACCATATTCCGCCCCGCCTGTCAACGGTTTCCGAAGGACCGGAAGCGCCGCGGGCAGCTTATCCCCAGAGCAGGGACAGGGCGGGAACGACCTGTTTCTTCCGGGAAACGATGCCCTTGAGGAACACGTTGTGCTCACCGACTTTCCGCACGCCGAAGGCCTGGCGGATCGTTTCCCCGTCTCCCAGGAAGAGCAGCTCGGTCCCCTCCCGCAGGACGTCGGTGATCATGAGCAGCACCATGTCGTACTGCTTATCTTTCTGAAGCTTTTCCATCACCGGCAGGAACTCGCTCTTCCGTCTGATCATGGCGGCGGAGTCCATGGTGGTGATCTGGCTGATGCAGAGCTGATGGCCGGCCAGGTGGAACTCCTTCATGTCGGTTTTCAGCAGCGCGTCCGCGGGCTTGTCCGCGGAACCGGCGGAGAACACTTCCTTTCCCAGCTCCTCCAGGCTGATGCCGGCGATATGGGCGAGGCGTTCCGCCATGCGGCGGTCCCGGGCCGTCGTGGTGGGGGACTTGAACAGAACCGTGTCGCTGAGGATCGCGGCGGCCATCAGCCCGGCCAGTTTCTCTCCGGGCATGAGGCCCCGCTCCTGGAACATGGTGCCGATAATGGTGGCGGTGGAGCCGACGGGTTCGTTCCGCACGAAGACCGGATATCCGGTTTCCACGTCCCCCAGCCGGTGATGGTCGATGATGCCTACCAGCTCCGCCTGATCCAGGCCCGTAACGGACTGGCTCACTTCGTTGTGATCCACCAGAATGACGCGCTTCCGCTGAGGCTGCAGCAGGTGATAGCGGCTCAGGGTTCCCGCCACGCGGTTTTCCTCGTCCAGCACGGGATAGCTGCGGAAACGGCTCTGCAGAACCGCCTCCTTCACGTCGTCCAGAAAATCGCTCAGATGGAAGCACACCAGGCCGTCCATCTTGGCGATGCGGCCCACGGGTACGGACTGATACAGCATCCGGGACGCCCGCCATACGTTGAAGGGAGTGGCGATCAGGCAGGTCTCGGAGGCGGTGTTCAGATATTTTTCAGCCAGGCTGGTTTCGCAGCAGATAATGCAGGCGACCTTCTGCCTCAGGGCTTCCTCCACCACCTCCTCCTGCTGTCCGCACAGCAGGATCGTGTCCTTTTTCAGGCCCCGGAGGCATCCGCCGGCGGTGGGCAGGGCGATCACCATTTCGCCGGAAAGCTGGTAGAAAATATCCTCCTCCCGGTTCAGCACCGTTCCCTCCAGGGCGGAGAGGATGTTCAGCACCGGCACGTTCTCGATGCGGGGGGTCAGGATGGTGGTCATATCGCTCTCAGCGATGTTTCCGGCGGTCATCATCCCATAGAGGGTGCCGTCGTCGTTCACGACAGGCAGGGCGCTGAGATTGGGATTTTCCCGGATCAGCTCCCACGCGTGGCTGACGGGGACGCTGGCGCCCAGCTTCGGAGGCTGGTCGAAATCGATGTCGCTGACCTGGGTCTGGACGGTGTTCAGATACAGGGGCGGCTGGAAGCCGAATTTCCGGAGCAGAAAAGCGGTTTCGTCGTTTACGTGTCCGAGACGGGCCGCCACATAGCCGTCCTCCCCCAGCGTCTTGTGCAGACTGGCGAGGGCTATGGCGGACACGATGGAGTCCGTGTCCGGGTTGCGGTGGCCGCAGATATAGGTGACCGGCTTCAGCGGCATTGTACATCCTCCTTCGGATTCGATAAGCTGAGTATATCCGATCCCGGACCGGAATGCAAGCGGAAGAGCCGCCCCGCGGGGCCGGATCGGGGAAAGGCGTCCGATCTTTTCTGGACAAACCGGAACCCCCATGATAGAATACGGAAAAAAGGATGAACCCGAAAACAGAATCAGAGGAGGATGCGGCGATGAAGAAGGCGGCGGCCCGCGCTGCGGGATGGATCCTGGCGGCGCTTCTCGCGTTAACGCCCGTTTTTGCGGCGGCGGACGGGGGGAGCTGGACGTGTCCGGACTGCGGGCAGGCCGGGAACACCGGCAACTACTGTTCCAACTGCGCCGCGGCC
>ONXY01000120.1 GCA_900321945.1 uncultured Eubacteriales bacterium
CTGCCTGACCGCCCTGATTCTGATCATGGGCTGCGTTTCCGGCCTCGCGGAGCAGATCTGGCGGAAAGGCGACTCCGGGGACCGGGTTGCCGAAATCCAGGCCCGCCTGCAGGAACTGGGATATCTGACTGAAAACCCGACCGGCGTCTTCGACGAGGAGACGGAAAAAGCCCTGACCGGCTTCCAGCGGACGAACGGCCTTCTGGCCACCGGCATGGCGGACGCCAGCACCCTGAGCGTGCTGTTCTCCGATCAGGCCCGGGCCGCCCGTTCCCATGACGCGGACGCATACATGGACGTCTGTGAGGAAGCTGAAGAATCCGGAACCATGGCTCTGGGGTTTTTCTCCGTTCCGGCCCCCATGTCCACGTCGCTCCCGGCGGCGGCCTTCTCCGTGAACGCCAAAAGCGCCGTCCGTGACAGCGGTTATTCCTGGAACACGAACGAGTATACCTACATCCGGGAGAACGGCTTCCAGAGCGTTTCCCAGTCTCCGCTGTCCACCTTCGCGGCGGACGTGGACACCGCCTCCTACGCCCAGCTCCGGGCCATGATCCTGCGCGGGGAAACCGTTCCCGCCGACGCCGTCCGGGTGGAGGAGATGCTCAACTACTTCCGTTACGAGTATCCGGCCCCTCAGGCCGGGAGTCCCTTCGGCGTCAGCATGGAGCTGGCCCGGTGCCCCTGGAATCCGGACAGCCTGCTGCTGCAGATCGGTCTTCAGGCGGAAGAGATCGCCGTGGAAAACCGGAAGCCCCACAATCTCGTTTTCCTGATCGACGTGTCCGGCTCCATGTTCGGCTCTGACCGGCTGGACCTGGTCAAGCGCGCTTTCCTGCTGCTGCTGGATGAGCTGCAGCCCACGGACACCGTGTCCCTGGTCACCTACGCCTCCCGGGACGAAGTCGTGCTGTCCGGCGTCCCCGCGGCCGATAAGACGACCATCATGGCAGCCGTGTCCGGTCTGGAGGCCGGAGGCTCCACCAACAGCGCGGCCGGCATTCAGACGGCCTATCAGCTGGCGGAGAAATACGCGTCGGAGGGCAGCGTGAACCGGATCATCATGGCCACGGACGGAGACTTCAACGTCGGCATGACCAGCGAGGGGGATCTCGCCCGGCTGGTTATGGAAAAGAAGCAGAGCGGCGTCCGGCTGACCATGCTGGGCGTCGGGTACGGCAACTACAAGGACAACAAGCTGGAAGCCCTCGCGGACTACGGCGACGGAAACTACTATTACCTGGACACCGTGTTCGAGGCCCGGAGGGCGCTGGTCAGCGAAATCGGCGGCACGCTGAACGTGGTCGCGAAGGACGTGAAGCTGCAGATGGACTTTAACCCGGAGAAGGTCTCCGCATACCGCCTGATCGGATACGAGGACCGGGTCATGGACGCCCGTGATTTCGCCGACGACAGCAAGGACGGCGGCGAGATCGGCAGCGGGCACCGGGTCACGGCGCTCTACGAAATCGTTCCCGCGGGCGGAAGCTTTGATCCCGGCATTCCGAAGAGCCGTTATGAAAAGCCGGCGGACGGAGCGGGGGAAGCCGCGGATGAAACGGCCGGAGCCGCGGAATGGTTCACGCTGAGCGTCCGCTGCAAGACGCCGGACGGAGATACCAGCGCGCTGCGGGAATTCCCCTTCTCCGGAGAAATCGCGGAATCGCTCAGCGACAACATGAAGTGGGTCGCCTGCGTAGCGGAATGCGCCATGCTCCTCCGTGGCAGCGAGTACGCCGGGACCTCCTCCTGGCAGAGCGCCCTGACCCTGGCCCGGGACTGCTCCGCCGTCTCCGGCGACCCGTACCGTGAGGAATTCGTATACCTCCTGACCCTGCTGGAACGGGCCGGCGCCTGAGGACGGCGCCGGTCAGCGGCGGGCCCGGCGGTTCCCCCGTCATACAAAGAAGCGGTTCCCCGAAGGGAGCCGCTTCTTTTCCGCCGCGACGCGGGCGCTTCGTCCGCTTATTTTTTCAGCTTCTCGATCGTCTCGTAGCTGCCAAGAATGACCAGCGTGGAACCGGCAGCAATCGGAACGTCGATTTCCGGGGGAATACGGATGGCGTCTTCCCTTCTCAGGGCGATGACGTTCGCCCCGTACCGGGAACGGAGCTCCAGGGAACGGATGGTCTTCCCGATCCAGTCTGCCCGCGGCTCCATCTCCACGATGCCGTACTCATCGGAAAGCTCGATGTATTCCATGACGCC
>ONXY01000140.1 GCA_900321945.1 uncultured Eubacteriales bacterium
GCGCCGCGGACCTGCTGATCCGCGTGCCGGGGATCCACGCCCAGGCGGACGGAGATTTCCACGGTTTCATCAAACTTGGCTTTTCCGGTCTGCAGCACCAGATCGACCGCTTCCTCGGGATCATACTGCTTCAGATGATCGATGAGCTTCAGGCTCTCGTTGTATTTCTTTCCGTGCTTCATGCTCGTCCGCCTCCCTTACTCTTCCACGGTGACGCCCATGCTGCGGGCGGTTCCGGCGACCATGCTCATGGCCGCTTCCAGACTGCCGGCGTTCAGGTCGGGCATCTTGATCGTGGCGATTTTCTTCACCTGCTCCTTAGTCAGCTTGCCGACCTTGTCCCGGTTGGGACGGCCGCTCGCGGTCTCAAGGTTCAGCTCCTTCTTGATCAGAACGGGAGCCGGAGGAGTCTTGGTGATAAAGGTGAAGGTACGGTCGGTGTACACGGTGATCACCACGGGGATGATCAGACCCGCGTCCTTGGCGGTACGGTCGTTGAATTCCTTGCAGAATCCGGGGATGTTCACGCCGTGCTGGCCCAGGGCGGGACCGATGGGCGGGGCGGGCGTCGCCTTCGCGGCGGGAACCTGCAGCTTGATGTACGCAGATACTTTCTTGGCCATTTTTCTGGCACCTCCTAAAAAATGTGGTCAGGCGGAAACCGTTTCGGTTTCCTCCCACGATCCGGCGGAACCGCCGGATCCGGCCGCGGCGGCGCGAAGACCGTTTCTCCGAAAGAAACCGCCTTCCGCGCCGGGCGGGTCCGCAATGGAACGGGACGGGCCCGTTGCCGGTGCGTCGTACGTTGCGGAAGACCTCAGTCTTCCTTTTCGACCTGGTCCAGGTCCACCTCCACCGGCATCTCCCTGCCAAGGAACATCTGTACCTTGACAGTCAGCTTGCCGCGGACGGTGTCCACGTCCTCCACCACGCCGCTGAAGTTCTCCAGGGGGCCGGACAGGATCCGGACGTTTTCGCCGATGGCGAACCCGAAGTCGACGGACGTCTGCTCGGTGTTGAGCATCATGTCCACTTCTTCCTGCGTCAGCGGTACGGGTTTGGAATCCGGACCGACAAAGCCGGTTACGCCGCGGGTGTTCCGAACGACGTACCAGCTTTCGCTGGTCTCGATCATATGCACCAGGACATATCCGGGATACACCTTCCGCGTGCTCTTCACCCGCTTGCCGTTCCGGATCTCCACGACTTCCTCCATGGGAACCCGCACCTCGAAGATCAGGTCCTGCATTCCGTTGTTTTCAACGGATTTTTCCAGTGTATCCTTGACTTTGTTTTCATAGCCCGAGTAGGTATGGATCACATACCAGCAGGGCTCCTTGTTCGTTGATCCTGCCATGATTATTTCCCCTCAGCAGTGTCAGCGGTTTCTGTTTCTCCTGCGTCTTCAGCCGGAGCATCCGTCGCGGGAGCGTCCGTCGAGGCTTCTTCCGTCGCCGGAGCATCCGTAGCCGGAGCATCCGTCGCGGCTTCTTCCGTCGCCGGAGCGTCCGTCGCGGGAGCCTCCGCTGCTGGAGCGGAAATCAGGCTCCGGACACCTGCGGAAGCGCCCATGTCCAGCAGACCGATCAGAACGCCCATGACCAGCATGAACGCCAGTACGATGATGGAGTAGGAAATCAGGCGCTGCTTGGAGGGCCAGCTTACCTTCTTCAGCTCATAGTACATGTTCCTGAAGGGTTTCACGATCCTCTGGGGAAGCGTCTTGAACCAGTTCAGGATTTTCGCAGCCTTGCCGGGCTGGGTCTTCTTCGCTGGCGTCTTTTTTTCCTCAGACATTTTCTATCACATCCTCACAGTTCATTGTGGCGCTTCAGAATCACTTCGTCTCGCGGTGAGCGGTATGCTTCTTGCAGAACGGGCAGTACTTCATCAGCTCGACACGGTCCGGGGTGTTCTTCTTGTTCTTCATGTTGTTGTAGTTGCGCTGTTTGCACTCGGTGCAGGCCAGGCAGATCTTGTTGCGGGCAGCGTTAGCCATTGCTTATTCCTCCCGTGTATGGATTATTCGATGATCTTGGCCACAACGCCGGAACCCACGGTACGGCCGCCTTCGCGGATAGCGAAGCGCAGTCCCTGCTCCATGGCGA
>ONXY01000180.1 GCA_900321945.1 uncultured Eubacteriales bacterium
CGAGACCATGCGGAACGGGTAGCTCAGGTACAGCACGATGGATTCGCGGAACGGCACCGCGAGGAAGCATCCGAGCAGCGGCACGGCCCCGCAGAGCATCGCCCGTATGCCGCAGAAGAAACACACCGCTCCGAGCGAGAGAAAGAACCATGCGCCGAACTTGAGTCCCGGCGCATCGGGATTCGACCACGGCAGAAAGAGCAGCCCCAATGCGATCAGAACGGGCGGCCATGCCAGGAGCTTGTTCCACGGGAATCCGCCTTTCTTCTGCGTGCCTGCGGAGATTTTCAGCGCCTGATAGAGCAGGCAAGCCAGCAGGATAAGCAGTGCCGCCGCGCCGCCCCATTCGGACCGGATCTGGTATGCGGACTGCCAGCAGGCGAACGCGAATGCGACCGCGAAGAGCGCGGTGCATTTCCAATCCTTTTTCAGCGGCGCGAATGTCTTTTTGAGTTCAATCATGGTCATCCCTTCTGTGCCGGACTTGTGAACCGTGCAGAATGACGCGCCAGATGAAAAGCGGATTGCCGATCACGTAGCGGCGGAACAGCCGCACGGGTTCATTGTAGAGACGGTAGGTCCATTCAAGTTTGAATTTGCGCATCCACATCGGGGCGCGCGGGATCCTGCCGGACGCGAAATCGAACAGGCCCCCGACGCCGACTGCGATCCCGCAGTTCAGCTGTGCCCGGTGCGAAACGATCCATTCCTCCTGTTTCGGTACGCCCATCGCCACCAGCAGGATGTCGGGTTTCGCGGCGTTGATCCGGCCGATCACGGCGGATTCTTCTTCGGGGGTCTTGCAGAAGCCATGGTCCGCGCCGACGATCTTCGCCATGGGGAATTCGGCGAGGAGGCGTTCGCGAGCTTTTTCGGCCACGCCGGGCGCAGCACCGAAAAGATAAATGGACCAGCCCCGGCTGCACAGCAGCGGCAGCATGTCTGTGCCGTTGACGTTACCGTGGACCGGAGTGTGCATGAACTGGGCGCTGATGGCGATGCCCACGCCGTCGGCCCAGACCGCGTCCGCCCCGTTCAGGATCTCCGCGTAACGGGCGTTTTTGTAGGCGATGTTCAGGCAGTCCGCGTTGGCGAACGCGCAGAAATAAGGCTGTCCGTCAGTTTGGGGCGACTTCAGCATACTGTCGATCTCGTCCAGTGCCTGGTCCATCGTGCCTGTGAGGAACCGGATCCCGAAGACTTCGGCGGATCCCCGGAACTGTCCGGCCAGTTTCGCGGCGTGTTTGCCCCAGTCAAACTCAGCCGCGCGCAGAAGTCCTTTCCGCCGGAGTTCAGCCCGGAGCGGCGCGTCGGTCAGACCGCGCCGGATGGCCTCCGCGATCTCCTCCGGTTTCGACGGATCGAACGTAAGCGCGGCGTCCGCGGCGATCTCGCCGAGCGAGGAATTGTTGGAGCAGGCGCAGACGAGTCCGCAGGCCATTGCCTCAATCAGCGACAGCCCGAATCCTTCGAAAAACGACGGGAAAACATACAGAGACGCATGCCTGTAAAGGTCAAGGAGGCGTTCATTTGAGACGAACCCGCCGAACTCAATGGAGCTGGCGCATGGGGAGGCTTCGGCCTGACGGTGCACCTCCTCCGCCCCGGACCAGTCCGATCCGGCCAGCAGGAGTTTGTATTCCTTTGTAATCTCCGGCGGCAGGAGCTCCCAGGCCCGGATCAGGTTCGCATGGTTTTTGCCGGGCGCTTCGATGCGTGAGACGTAAAGGACGATCTTCTCCGAGGCGTCGTTGCCGTCCCGTGGTAGGGCGCTTTTGTCGACGCCGTTGTAGTCCAGCATGATCTTTCCCCTCGGGATCTTCCAGTAACGCACCAGGTCGTCCGCCGTACTTTGGCTGACAGCTGCCACCACGTCCGGGAAGCGCCGGACGCAGTACGGCAGGACATGGCGGATGTAGAACATGCGAAAAACGTCGTATTTCGTCGGGATGTGGTACTGGGAAAGATCGTGGGCGACGGCGTAGGTCTCGCAAGGTTTCCGCAGCAGCATGCGCCGGTTGGCCGCCGTGATGATCAGACGGTCCCATTTCCGCTTCGGAAGCCGCCACGGAAGCAGGAAAAGACAGTAGAGCATGCTGAACAGAGGGCGTGCAGTCCAAGGGGGCAGGACGATATGGTCGAATCCGGCGAACTCGGGCATGTCTGCGGCGGACGCCTCCAGGATCAGGGTCAATTCGTGCCCCTGCGCGGCAAGTTCGCGGACGATGTGCCGGATACAGACGGATATCCCGGATTTTCCTGAATCGTACGGAACACATAAAAGAAGGATTTTCAATGGGTACCTCCTGCAATTAAATTGGACCATCCGTGCAGCAGTACGTCATCCGTGAAGCGAGCGGAAACAAGTTCGCGTCCACGAAGTCCCATAGAGCGCGCTTCGTCCGGGGCGTTCAGCAGACGGTCGATCGCGTTTGCCAGAGCAGTTGTGTCTTCGGGCGGGACGAGCACGCCGGTCTGGCCGTCGATCAGATACTCGCGGACTGCACCGACGTCGAATCCGACGAGCGGTACGCCGTGTGCGAGCGCCTCCGGTCCGACCAGTCCGAACGGTTCCTGCCAGCGCCAGGGCAGCACGACCGCGCGGATGCCCCGGAACGCATCGTCCGGGTTCGGCGAGTATCCGTGGAACACGACCTTATTGCCGAGCGGTTCCGCCAGC
>ONXY01000393.1 GCA_900321945.1 uncultured Eubacteriales bacterium
ACCATCTGACGGGCGCGGGTCAGCGCGGTGTAAAGCAGATTACGGGTCAGGAGCATGGGCGGGCCGCTGACGACGGGCATCACCACCACGGGGAATTCGCTGCCCTGGGATTTGTGCACGGAGAGGCAGTAAGCCAGCTCCAGGTTCTCCAGGGCGGCGGATTCATAGATCACTTCCCGGTCCTCTTCAAACCGGACCGTGAGGGAGTGATCCACGGGATCCACATCCGTAACAAAGCCCACGTCGCCGTTGAAGACTCCGGCGCCTTCTTCGGTTCCCGCCGGGGTTTCCCGGAACCAGGGAAGCTGATAATCGTTCCGGGTCTGAATGACCTTGTCCCCCCGGCGGAAGACGGTGTCGCCCCATGTGATTTCCGGAGTGTGCGGGCGGGGCGGATTCAGCAGGGACTGGAGCAGCGGATTCAGGGCATTGACGCCGCAGTCTCCCTTGCGGGTCGGGGAGAGCACCTGGATGTTCCGGACGGAGCAGGCGAAGGCGTCCTTTTTCGGATAGCGCAGAAAGGAGGGCAGACGCTCTGTGACCAGCGCGGCGATGGTGGAGGCGGTCTCGGAAAAGGTGGACTTGCGCTCAAAGAAGAAATCCGTGTTCTTTTCGTTGAGCAGAGGCATCTCCCCGTGGTTGATCCGGTGGGCGTTGACCACGATGCGGCTGGTTTCGCTCTGGCGGAAAATATCCGTGAGCCGGATGCAGGGAACCTCCCTGCTGTCCAGAATATCGCCCAGCACGTTGCCGGGCCCCACGCTGGGCAGCTGATCCGCGTCTCCCACGAGGATCAGGCGGGTACCGGGTTCCACGGCCCGGAGCAAAGCCTGCATCAGCGTCAGATCGATCATGGAGGCTTCGTCCACGATGAGGCAGTCCGCATCCAGCGGGTTTTCCTCTCCCCGGGCAAAGCGGCCTTCCTCTCCGCCGTACTCCAGCAGGCGGTGAATGGTTTTGCTCTCCGCGCCGGTGGCTTCCGTCATGCGCCGGGCGGCCCGGCCGGTGGGAGCGCAGAGCGCGGTTTCATGATCGGCGGACAGCAGATCCAGAATACAGTTGATGATAGTTGTCTTACCGGTGCCGGGCCCTCCGGTGATGACGAAGACCCCGTTGGCCAGGGCTTCCAGGATCGCGCGGCGCTGGGTGGGGGAGAAGGAAATGCCGTTGCGCCGTTCGAAAGCGGTTACGGCCCGGGACGCGCCGGGGAACTGATTCGGTACGGCGGACAGCATCAGCTGGCGCAGGCGGAGAGCGACTTCCTGCTCCGCGCGGCGGTAGTACGGCAGCCAGATGATCCGGGTGTCTCCGTCGATTTCCGCGTCCAGGTCCCGCGCGATCAGCAGCGCTTTCAGATGCTCCGCGCAAAGCCCGGAATCCACCTGCAGCAGGGAGGCCGCGGCGGCGCACAGGTCTTCCTCCGGCATATACAGATGGCCGGCGGAGGAGGCGTACTCCCGCAGCAGATATTTCAGGGCGCAGCGGATGCGGTTGGCGCTGTCCGGCGGGACGCCCAGGGCGATGCCGATGTGGTCCGCGGTTTTAAAGCCCACGCCCTCCAGGTCGTCGCAGAGTTGGTAGGGATCCTCGCGGACCACTTCCTGCGCCCGGTCGCCGTAGTATTTACTGATCCGGACAGCCAGGGTAGGAGGAATGCCGTAGGACTGGAGAAAGATCATGGCCTGGCGGGCAGCCTGCTGCTCCTGAAAGCTTTCGGCGATCATGGCGCCGCGCTTTTTCCCGATGCCGGGGATTTCCTGCAGACGCTCCGGATGTTCTGAAAGCACGGTGAGGGTATCCTCTCCGAAATGGGCGACGATCAGGGCGGCGGTGGAGGAGCGTACTCCGCGGATGAGGCCGCTGGCCAGATAGCGCTCGATACCCAGAAGGGAAGTGGGAGTCTGGATTTCCCAGGCAGTGCAGCGGAACTGGCGGCCGTAGGTTTTATGCTCCGTCCATTCGCCGGTGAAGACGACCTGCTCGCCGGGGGCCAGGTCCGGCAGAGTACCGACCACCATGACCTCGGTCCGGCCGGCGCGGACGGAGACGACGGAATAACCGTTCTCCTCGTTTCGGAAAACGGTTCTCAGGACTCCGGCTTCCAGCTTCTCCATTTGATCCCTCTCATTCAATGAAATACAGTCAGCCCGACCGGGGAATTCCGCTTCGGACACCACGCAAGCTCAATG
>ONXY01000153.1 GCA_900321945.1 uncultured Eubacteriales bacterium
AAAAAACGTGACAAAAACGGACGTGCTTCGGATTCTGCGGGAGAACCCGGAGCGTCATGTTTCCGGAGAGGAACTGGCGCGGCTTCTGCGCGTCAGCCGCACCGCCGTCTGGAAAGCGGTGAAGCAGCTGGAAAGGGACGGATATTCGGTAGAGGCCGCTTCCGGAACAGGATACCGCCTGCGGGCGGAAAGCGACGTGCTGTCCGCGGAAGGCGTCCGGCGGCTTCTGCGGCACCGGGAAATCAGACCGTTGGTGTATCCGTCGGTTTCCTCCACGAATACGCTGCTGAAAACGATGGCGGCGGAAAACGCGCCGGAGGGTACCGCTGTCATCGCGGCGGAGCAGACCGGCGGACGAGGAAGACTGGGACGGAGCTTCTTTTCTCCCGGAGGGAGCGGACTCTATCTGAGCCTGCTTCTGCGCCCGGACTGCGCGGCCGCGGAAGCGACCCGTCTGACCGCCTGCGCGGCGGTGGCGGCGGCCGAGACGGCGGAGGAAATGTCCGGCCGGCCGGCCGGCATCAAATGGGTAAACGACGTGTTCATCGGGGGGAAAAAAGTCTGCGGAATTCTGACGGAAGCGGGCATGGATCTTGAAAGCGGCAGACTGAGCCACGTCATCGTGGGAATCGGCATCAACCTGCGCGAGCCGGAAGGCGGCTTTCCGGAAGAAATCCGGTCCGTCGCGGGGGCCGTATTCGGAAACGAACCCGTTCCGGATCTTCGGAACCGCATGGCGGCTCAGGTGCTTGACAGACTGAAGGACTACGCGGAAGATCCGGGATCGGACGCTCTTTTCGAGGCATACAGGAAGCGGTCCTTTGTTCCGGGAAAGGAAATTCTGATTCTGTCTCCCGGAAAGGATCCCATCCGGGCAGAAGCGGTGGATCTGAACCGCGATTTCTCCCTGAATGTGAGACTGGAGGACGGCAGCCTCCGGACGGTCAGTTCCGGGGAGATCAGCGTCCGGCTGGACGGGAGAGGCGGAACGGAACCGGAAAGCGGGACGGAACGCTGACGCGCGGAACGGGACGCAGCGGTTTTCCGGACGTTTCCGGAACCTGGACGTAAAAGAAGGAAAAACGAACGGGACAGTCGAAAATATTTAAGATAAGGAAAAAACGGGAAGGCGGTGCGGCCCGGTGGATAAGTGGGACGAGAGATTCATGAAGATGACCTGGACCATCGCGGAATGGTCCAGCTGCTTCCGGAAGGGGCGCAGCATCGGATGCGTGATCGTAAAGGATAAAAGGATCATGACGACGGGCTACAACGGCGCTCCCGCCGGAATCCGCACCTGCCGGGAGAAGGGCGTGTGCCTGCGGGACGAGCTGGGCATTCCCAGCGGCACCCGGATGGAAACCTGCTACGCCGTGCACGCGGAGCAGAACGCCATCGTTCAGGCCGCGAAACTGGGCGTTTCCATCGACGGGGCGACGCTGTACTGCACGCATCAGCCCTGCAGCATGTGCTGCAAAATGATCATCAACAGCGGTATACGCCGGGTGGTATATCAGGAAGGATATCCGGATCCTTTTACGCTGGAGCTTTTCGCGGAGGCGGGAGTGCTGCTGGAAAAGTATGAGGGAGGGATCGCGTGAAATACCACATTGACACCATCCCCATCTGGGACGCGGCAAAAAAGGACGGCGAATGCCTGCTCTGCGCGCTGGAGAGGCGGACGGAGCTGGGAGAGGCGGACCGCTATCTGGGAGCTTCCGTGATGGAGCCGGACGTACGCATCCGGGTCAATGAGAGAGGGTTCTGCCGGAAGCATCACGGAATGCTGTTCACCATGAGCAACCGGCTCGGGCACGCGCTTATGCTGGAAAGCCACATGATCGAAAACCGGGAGAGGCTGGAAAAAAGCTGGAAGGTTCTGGACCGGGCCGCGGATCAGCTGAGAAACGCCGGACTGGGCGACAGGCTGAACGGCAGAGCGAAAGCCTCAAAGGACGAGGTGGTCCGGGAGGCACGGAAGATTCAACAGATGGCCGGGACCTGCGTCATGTGCGACACGATACAGGAAAACATGCTGCGCTACCTTCACACGTTCTTCCATCTGTATAAGAGCGACGGAGAGTTCCGGAAGCGTTTTCTGGAGGGAAAAGGACTCTGCATCCCGCACACGGGCCAGCTGCTGGAGGTCGCCGCCGAGGAGCTGAACAGCAAGGAACTGGGCGAGTTTGTCAGGGCGCTGGCGGGCATGGAAAAGGCGAATCTGGACCGGATTCAGGAAGATATCTCATGGTTCATCAAGAAATTTGACTACCGGTTCGAGAAGGAAGACTGGAAGAACAGCAGGGACGCGGTCGAACGTACCGTCAACAAAACCCGGGGCTGGTGCGTCGGGAAGGAACCGAACGATTAAGGGACAGCGCGGGATAAACGGAAAGCGAAGGGGGAACCGGATATGACCATTGGAGATGTGAAGGAGATTCTGGAGGCGAAGGTTCTGATCGGCGGCGACAGAATGAACGAGCCGGTGGACACCGCCTGCGGGTCCGATCTGATGAGCGACGTGCTGGCGTTCGTAAAGGAAAAGACCGTGCTGATCACGGGGCTGATCAATCCCCACGTGGTCCGGACCAGCGAGATGCTGGATATTACCTGCATTGTTTTTTCCAGGGGAAAACAGCCGAACGAGCTGATCCTGGAAGAGGCGGAGGAGTGCGGCATCACTGTGATGAGCACGGAGATGACCACCTATACCGCGTGCGGAGAGCTGTATGTACACGGCCTGCCGGGAACCAAAAAAAGGACCGGCGCGGAAGGAGCGTGACCCATGGCGATCCTGCTGGAGAAGAACTTCCCCGTGGAGGCGGGAGCCTATGAGACGGCGGGCCAGGCTTCGACCGTGATCAAGAGAACGCTGAAGCAGCTGGGCGTAAGCGCAGAGGTGCTCCGGCGGGTCAGCGTGGCCTGCTACGAGGTGGAGCTGAACCTGGTGATTCATTCCGACGGCGGAACGCTGACATTGCAGATGGAGCCGGACAGGGTGACCCTGATCTCGAGGGACGTGGGCCCCGGAATTCCGGACATCGAAAAAGCTATGTCAGAAGGCTTTTCCACGGCCAACGAGGAGGCCAGGACGCTGGGCTTCGGCGCCGGCATGGGCCTGCCGAACATGAAACGGAACGCGACGGATTTTGATATTCAGAGCGAAATGGGCAAGGGAACCACAATTACCATGAGCTTCGCGCTGACGTAAGCGGCGATTCCGGACGACTGTCCGGCAAGGGAGACGGAAAGAAAAATGGAGAATTCGACGCGTTTTCACTCGGTGCGGCTTGAAAAGGAGAAATGCCGCGCCTGCACCAACTGCCTGAAACGATGCCCCACGGAGGCGATCCGCGTCCGCGGCGGCAGCGCGCATATCATTGACGAACGCTGCATCGACTGCGGAGAGTGCATCCGGGTCTGCAATTACCATGCCAAGGTGGCGGTAACGGATCCACTGAGCATCATCGACGAGTGGAAATACAAGATCGCGCTGCCCGCCCCAAGCCTGTACGGACAGTTCAAAAACCTGCAGAACATCAGCCAGCTGCTGTCCGCGCTGAAGGAACTGGGTTTCGACGACGTTTTCGAGGTGGCGCGGGGGGCGGACGTGGTCAGCAGGGCTATCCGGGAAAGGCTGAAGAACCCGGACACGCCGAGACCCATGATTTCCTCCGCCTGCCCCGCGATCGTAAGGCTGATTCAGGTCCGGTTCCCGGATCTGATCGACCATATCGTGGACGTCCGGCAGCCCATGGAGGTGGCGGCGATGATCGCACGGCGCGAGTTCGCCAGGAAGCATCAGGTGGACGAGCGGGATATCGGATGCTTCTTCCTGACACCGTGCCCGGCGAAGGTAACGGCTATCCGGAGCCCCATCGGACATGAAAAAAGCGCGGTGAACGGAGCCATCAGCGTCATGGAGATCTACGGGCCGCTCAGCGCAAAGATCCGGAAAGCGCCAACGGACGAGAACCTGAAGACATCCTCCGATTTCGGCGTCGGCTGGGCCCGGAGCGGTGGGGAAAGCGACGCGGTGTGCCCCATGGAGAGCATGGCCGTGGACGGCATCAACAACTGCATCCGCGTGCTGGAGGAAATCGAGGACAACCGGCTCAACGGCCTCGAGTTCTTTGAAGGCGCGGCCTGCACGGGCGGTTGCGTGGGCGGTCCGCTGAACTTTGAAAACACTTATGTGGCGCGGAACTGGATCCGCCGGCTGGTGGATATCCGGGACGCGGATCTGAACGTGGAAAACGGGATGATGACCAAATACGATCTGTACGACAGCAAACGGATCATGCCCAATTCCGCCATGAAGCTGGACGACGATCTGGTTGAGGCGCTGAGGAAGATGGAACGGATCGAGGAGATATTCGCGACGCTGCCGGGGTATGACTGCGGCAGCTGCGGAAGTCCCACATGCCGGACGTTCGCGGAGGATATCGTACAGGGCAAAGCAAGGGAAATGGACTGCATTCACCGGATGAAGGATCATCTGAAAGTTATGGCGCAGCAGATGGTCGATCTGGCTGAGACCACACGGGAATAAACAGAGAAGACAAGGAGAGACGGAACATGACGATTCGAGAGCTGATCGAACTGACGGGAGCCCGGAACATGACGCCGGACGCCGACCGGGAGACGGAGGTTACCTGCGGCTACACCTGCGACCTGCTGAGCTGGGTTATGGCTCACGGAAAAGCGGGTATGGCCTGGATCACGGTACAGACCCATATGAACGTTATCGCGGTGGCCAGCCTGATGGAAATGGCAGCGGTAATCATTCCGGAGGACATCGAGATGGAGGAGGCGACGCTGGCCAAGGCGAGAGAGGAAGGTATCTGCGTTCTGCAGAGCGGAAAGACGGCCTTTGACCTCTGCGCGCTGATGGCGCAGGCCGGGATTCCCGGAACGCCCCGGGAGGGATAATTCATGTTCGCGGACCTGCACATACACAGCTGCCTGTCTCCCTGCGCTGACGACGACATGACGCCGGCCAACATCTGCGGGATGGCGCATATCAAGGGACTCGAGGCGATCGCCGTCACGGATCACAACACGGCGCGAAACCTGCCGTATGTGAAGGAGGCCGCTGATTATTACGGCCTGATTCTTCTCCCGGGAATGGAGATCACGACAAAAGAAGAGGTGCATCTGCTGGGGTATTTCCGGGATGTGGAGACCGCGGTGAAAGTGGGCGAAATCTTCAGCAGTCATCTTCCGCCCATGAAAAACAGACCGGATTTCTTCGGAAATCAGCTGGTAATGAACACGGACGACGAAACGGTGGCCGTTGAGGAAAGGCTGCTGATCGGAGCGACCGATCTGACGCTGCAGGAATGCGCGGGGATCATCCGGGAGCACGGCGGAGCAGCCGTGCCGGCGCATATCAACAGGGGGCACGGACTGCTTGTAAACCTCGGTCTGTTTCCGGAGGATACTGAGTTTCCGGTGGTGGAGGTGCGGCCGGAGCTTCCGGTAAACGAAAAACTGATCGCGGGAAAACGCAGGCTCCGCTCGTCGGACGCGCATCGGCTCGGAGACATTCTTGAAGCGGTATTTGATCTGCCGACGGACCGGTTTTCCCCGGGAGGGTTGTTTGACGCGGTAAGCGGAAAGTGATACGATACCGCGGGGAAAGGAGAGGATGCTTCTTGCAGAGCATGACGGGCGTCGGAACCGGCGGGGCCGCCCGGGACGGCTGGGAGGTTACTGCGGAGCTTAAAACAGTGAACCACCGCTTTCTGGACGTGAATCTGCGGCTGCCCAGGAACCTGGCTTTTCTGGAGCCGGTGACGCGGGAGAAACTGGCCGCGGCGCTGAAACGGGGACATGTGGAAGTGTTTCTGAACGTCCGGAACACCGAGGGAGGATCCCGGGAAGTTCAGACGGACGTGAGCCTGGCGAAGGCCTACGCGAAGGCGGCGGCTGAAATCGCGGAGGCCACGGGCATGAAAAGGCATATGACCGTCAGGGAACTGATGGGGCTTGAGGGCGTCGTAACGCTGGCGGAGCGGGAGATGGACCCCGAACTGGTCCGCGGGCTCTGCGCCGAGGCTCTGGATACAGCCCTTGAACAGCTGAACGCCACGCGCGCGCGGGAGGGCGTCCATCTCCGGGAGGATCTGAAACTGCACCTGGACGCGGCCGCGCGGCTGAGGGAAGAGATCCTGAAGAGAGCGCCGCAGGTGGTGCAGGATTACAGAAGCCGCCTGGAGAGCCGGATGGCTCAGCTCGGCGCCTCGGGGGCCGAGCCTCAGCGTCTGGCCCAGGAGGTGGCGCTGATGGCGGACCGTTGCGCCGTCGACGAGGAGCTTTCCCGTCTGGACAGCCATATCGCACAGATGAACCGCTATCTGAACGCGGAGGAGGAAGTCGGTAAAAAAATGGATTTCCTGATTCAGGAAATGAACCGGGAAGCGAATACCATCGGGTCCAAGGCCTCGGACGCGGCGATCGCTCAGATGGTCGTGAATCTGAAAAGCGAAATCGAGAAAATGAGAGAACAGATCCAGAATGTGGAGTAAAAAATGCAGCTGGTGAACATCGGATACGGAAACATGGTTGCGGCCGGTCGGGTGGTAGCCGTGGTTTCCCCGGAAGCCGCGCCGGTACGCCGGATGATTCAGGACGCCAGGGACCGGGGTCATGTCATCGACGCGACCTGCGGCCACAAGACCAAAGCGGTTTTGGTGATGGATTCCGAGCATGTGGTTCTGAGCCCTCTGATGCCGGAAACCATCGCGGGAAGAATGAACACCCGAAAGGAGACGGAGCAGGCGTGAAGGAAGTCAGAAAGGGAATGCTTCTGGTTATCTCCGGGCCTTCCGGAACAGGAAAGGGGACGCTGGTGGAGCGCCTGCTGAACAAGGACCCCAGCTTCTGCTTCTCCGTAAGCGCGACTACCCGGCAGAAAAGAGCGAACGAAATCGAAGACGTTCATTACCACTTTATTTCCGAGGAAGAATATGATAAACTTCTGGAGCAGGACGCCTTTCTGGAGCACGCCTGCGTTCACGGGCACCGGTACGGGACGCTGAAAAGCGAAGTATACGGCCGGATGGAACGGGGCCAGAACGTGCTGCTGGATATCGATCCGCAGGGCGCGCGGTCCGTGATGGAAAAGGAACCGGGCGCCGTAAGCGTGTTCATCCTGCCCCCGAGCTACAGCGAACTGAAGGTACGGCTGCACACCAGGAACACGGAGCAGCCGGAGGAAATCGAACGAAGACTGAACAACGCCCGGGGAGAAATCGCCCAGATGAACCGATACCGCTATCTGATCGTCAACGACGATCTTGAGCTGGCATTCGCCCAGCTGCAGGCGGTGGTCCGGGCGGAAAAACAGAATTCCGCGAGATATTTCCCGGAGATCGGGGAATAACCCGGAAAAAACAGGAGGGGAAAGACCATGTCCATTGTAGATCCCAGCGTACTTGAACTTCTGAACCATGCCGACAGCCGCTACGCCCTGGTGGTGGAAACAAGCAAGCGGGCCCGGGAGATCGTCAGCGGCGCGCAGCCCATGATCGCCGCCGAGGGGATGAAGCCCCTGAAAGTCGCGGTGGAAGAAATCAACCGCGGCCTGCTGACCTATGAGAAACCCGCTGAAGAGGAGTAAAAAAATGAACTGGACCGGCAGAGAGATCGTGCTGGGCGTGACGGGAGGCATCGCCGCTTACAAAAGCGCGGAGATCGTCTCCCGTCTGCGCCGCCTGGGCGCCGGCGTCAGCGTGATCATGACGAAGAACGCGACGGAGTTCATAAGCCCTCTGACGTTCCGGACCCTGAGCGCGAACGAGGTGGCGGTGGACACCTTCCGGGCCCCGGAATACTGGAACGTGGAGCATGTCGCTCTCGCGAAGAAGGCGGACGTGTTCGTGATCGCTCCGGCCACGGCCAACGTCCTGGCCAAAATGGCGCACGGAATCGCGGACGACATGCTGAGCACCACCGTTCTGGCGACCAAAGCGCCTGTTCTGGCCGCGCCGGCCATGAACACCGGTATGTGGACAGCGGACGCGACCCGGGAAAACGTACGGATCCTGCGCGAAAGGGGAGTACGGTTTGTCGGCCCGGACAGCGGACGGCTGGCCTGCGGAGACAGCGGAGCCGGGCGGATGAGCGAGCCGGAAGAAATCGTGGAAGCCATCGGGGAGATCCTGAAGCCGAGGGTCAGCATGGAAGGTCTGAAGGTGCTGATTACGGCGGGGGCGACCCGGGAAAGGCTGGATCCGGTCCGCTTCCTGACGAACGACAGCAGCGGGAAGATGGGATTCGCTCTCGCGGAGGCCGCGAGAGACCGGGGAGCGGAGGTGACGGTCGTAAAGGCGTTTACCACCGCAGCGCAGCCCCACGGCGTGAGGACGGTGAACGTTGAATCCACGCAGGATCTGCTGGAGGCCATGAAGGCGGAGGCGCCGCTGCAGGACGTCATCATTCAGGCTGCCGCGCCGGCGGATTACAGGCCGGTGGACGTGCTGGGAACGAAAATCAAAAAACAGGAAGGCCAGGAGCTGGTTATCCGGCTGACCGAGACTCCGGACGTGGCCCGGGCAGTCGGCCTGATGAAAAAGGACGGACAGATCCTCGTCGGATTCGCGGCGGAAACGGACCATCTGCTGGAGCACGCGAAGGGAAAGCTGAAAAAAAAGAATCTGGATCTGATCGTGGCCAACGATGTGACCCTGCCCGGCGCCGGTTTCGGGACGGATACGAATATCGCCGCGCTGATTACGGCGGACGGCGTCGAGGAACGCCCGCTCCAGAGCAAAAGGGCGCTGGCGGAGGATATTCTGGACAGAGTCATGACCCTGAGAAAAT
>ONXY01000219.1 GCA_900321945.1 uncultured Eubacteriales bacterium
CCCGGCAGACCGCTTCCAGCATTTCCAGATCAAAGCCTCGCTTGACGCCGTCGGTATCGATGGAGTTCACAACCACTTCGCCGGCCCCGTCGCCCACCCCCCGGCGGATCCACTCCAAAGCGTCCAGTCCCGTGTCCACCCGGCCGCCCTTGGCGAAAACCCGGAATCCTCCGTCCACGCGCTTGACGTCCACGCTCAGCACGACGCACTGATCCCCGTACTTCTTCGCCGCCCTGCCGATCAGCGAGGGATCCCGGATGGCGCCGCTGTTGACGGACACCTTGTCCGCCCCGCATTTCAGCACACGGTCAAAATCGTCCGTCGTGTTGATGCCGCCCCCGACGGTCAGGGGAATGAACACCTGGCCGGCGGTTTCCGTCAGGATATCGGTGAACAGCGCGCGGCCCTCCGCCGACGCGGTGATGTCGTAGAACACCAGCTCGTCCGCGCCGCATTCGCTGTAGTACTTCGCCAGCTTCACCGGCGAATCCACATCTCCCAGCCGCTGAAAATTTGTCCCCTTCACGACCCGGCCGTCCCGTACGTCCAGGCACGGGATAATCCTTTTTGTAATCATTGCGCCTCCCTGACGGCCTCCTCCAGCCGGACGGCCCCCGTATAATACGCCTTTCCGATAATCGCGCCGTACAGCCCCATCTCCCGCAGCGCGCGGACGTCCTCCAGGGTGGAGACGCCGCCGCTCGCGGTAATCTGCAGGCTCAGTTCCCGGCTCAGCCGGCTGTACAGCTCCCGGTTTGTGCCCCGCATGGCCCCGTCCCGGCTTATATCCGTGCAGATCAGGGTCCGGACTCCCCTGTCCGCCATCCGCCGGCAGAAATCCATGAATGGCAGCGAGGACTGCTCGGTCCACCCGCGGATGGACACGAAGCCGTCCCGGATGTCCACACCCACGGCGATCCGCTCCCCGTACCGTTCCAGCGCCTGATCCAGAAAGCCGGGATCCGTCACCGCGGCCGTTCCGAGGATGACCCGGTCAAGCCCGCTTTCCAGGTAGGTTTTCACCGTCTCCATGGAGCGGATGCCGCCCCCGATCTCGCAGTACAGACCGGTTTCTTCCTTCAGCCGGAGCACGGTGTCCAGGTTCGGCGTCGTGCCGTCCCGTGCCCCTTCGAGGTCCACCAGATGGGCGTGGGTCGCGCCGCGGGCGGTGAAATCTCTTCCGATCTCCTCCGGATGATCGCTGTAAACGGTCATCTGCCGGTAGTCGCCCTTCAGCAGCCGCACCGCTTTCCCTTCATATAGATCAATGGCCGGAAAAATGATCATACAGCGCTTTCCTCCGTCTCGCAGAAGGCCTTCAGGATCTTCAGACCCACGTCCCCGCTTTTCTCCGGGTGGAACTGGCAGCCGAAAACGTTCTTCTTTCCGACGCAGGCCGTCAGGTACGCGCCGTACTCCGTGTCCGCCAGCAGGGAGTCTTCGCAGTCCGCGGCGGCGAAGGAATGGACGAAATAGACGTAATCCCCCGGGCGGATATACCGGAACAGCGGCGTTTCCTTCCGGAAGCGCAGGGCGTTCCACCCCATCTGGGGGATTTTCAGCGTCTTTTCCGGATCCGCGCCGGCCTCGTCCAGCAGCTCCCGGATCGGCCGCACCGCGCCTTTCAGAAGGCCCAGACCCGCGTGCTCCCCGTACTCGAAGCTTTTTTCAAAGAGCAGCTGCATCCCCAGGCAGATACCCATCAGCGGCACGCCCTTCTCCGCCGCGTCCCGGACCGTCCGGTCCAGTCCGCTTTCCCGGAGCTTGTCCGCCGCGTCCCCGAAGGCGCCGACGCCGGGAAGGATGACCCGGTCCGCCCGGAGAATTGTTTCCGGATCGGACGTGACCAGGGCATTCTCTCCGAGGCTTTCCAGACTGCACCGCAGGGAAAAGAGGTTTCCCACGCCGTAGTCAATGATGGCTGTCATGCGTCACAACATTCCTTTCGTCGACGGTATCTCCCCTTCCAGGGCCGGGTCAATTTCAACGGCCTCCCTCAGGGCCCTGGCGGCGCTCTTGAACGCGCCTTCGATAATGTGATGACTGTTCGTCCCGGCCATCTGCCGGATATGCAGCGTGCACCGCGCGCTGCGGACAAATCCCTGGAAGAATTCCTCTGTCAGCTCCGTATCGAAAGTGCCCACCTTCTGCGCCGGAATTTCCAGCCCGTAGCCCAGATAGCTCCTGCCGCTCAGGTCCGCCGCCGTCAGAATCAGGGCCTCGTCCATGGGCAGCAGCCGCTGGCCGTAGCGCCGGATTCCCTTCTTGTCCCCCAGCGCCTGATCGAAAGCCTGTCCGAGGGCGATCCCGGTGTCCTCCACGCTGTGATGGTCGTCCACGCAGGTATCGCCCCTGCAGGATACCTGCAGATCGAACCGTCCGTGGCGGGCGAAGAGCTCCAGCATATGGTTCAGAAACCCGACTCCGGTATCGATTTCGTACTTTCCGGTCCCGTCCAGGTTCAGGCTGATCCGGATTTCCGTCTCCCCCGTTTTTCTGTAAATCTCCGCTTTTCTCATTTTTCCTCCTCCAGCAGTTCCCGGATCGCTCCGACCATCGTTTCCATATCGCCGCGTGTTCCGATTGAAATCCGGTACCAGTCCCTGATCCGCTCCTGATCAAACCACCGGATCAGGATGCCCCGCTCCCGCAGCCGTTTCTGCAGCTTTCCGGCCGGGAATGCCGGATGGCTTACGAAGAGGAAATTGGCCCGGCTGTCCGTGGACGTGAAGCCAAGTTCCTCCAGCGCCGCCCGCGTCCATGCCCGGGTTTCGCAGATGATCCGCGCGTTCTCCCGGTTGTACCCGTCCTCTTTCAGGCATGCGAGTCCCGCGGCCTGCGCCAGGCTGTCCACATTGTACGGGTTTGTGGAATACTGCATCGTTTTCAGATCCCGGATCAGCTCCGTGCTTCCGGCGGCGAACCCAAGCCGCAGCCCCGCCATGGAGCGGGATTTGGAGAAGGTTCCTATCACCAGCAGGTTTTCGTACCGGTTCAGCAGGGAAACCGCGCTCTCCCCGCCGAAATCCACGTACGCCTCGTCCACCGTCACAACCTGATCCGGGTTCCGGCGCAGAATTTCCTCCACCTGCGGCAGCGGGAGAAAGACGCCCGTCGGCGCGTTCGGATTGGCGATAAAGACCGGCCCCTCCGCGCCCCGGTAATCCTCCGGGCGGACCGACCAGTCCTCCGCCAGCGGAACGGTCCGGAACGGTACCCGGTTGATCTGCGCGAACACCGGATAGAACCCGTAGGTGATATCGGGAAAAACCGCCGGACGGTTTTCGTCGCAGAAGGCCATGAAGGCGAAATTCAGCGCCTCGTCGCTGCCGTTGGTCATGAGGAGGTTTTCCGGGGAAAGCCCCAGGATCTCCGCCATCTTCGCCTTCAGCAGCGTGCTTTCCGTATCGGAGTAAAGCTGCAGCCGACCCGCGGCCTCCCGGACCGCCTCGCCCACCGCTCTCGCCGGCGGGAAGGGATTCTCGTTCGTATTCAGCTTGATAAACTTCCGGTCCCGGGGCTGCTCTCCGGGAACGTAGGCTTTCAGAGAGCTGTATTTTTCGGAAAAGAACCGGCTCATTCCTCCGCCTCCCCCCGGCTCAGCGCGCTGCGCGCGTGTCCCGTCAGCCCTTCCTTCCGGGCGAACAGCGCCACGTCCTCCGCCACGCGGTTCAGCGCGTCCCGGGTGAAGTAGGTGTACTGGGTTTTCTTTACGAAATCGTCCACGCTCAGGGGCGAGGAGAATCTCGCCGTTCCCTGCGTCGGCAGGGTGTGGTTCGGACCGGCCAGGTAATCTCCCAGCGCCTCCGGGCAGTTCCGGCCGAGAAAAACGGATCCGGCATGCCTTATGGCGTCCAGGTAGTCGAAGGGATTGTCCACGCAGAGCTCCAGATGCTCCGGCGCGATCCTGTTAGCCGTGTCGATCGCGGAGCGCAGGCTCTCCGTCAGAATGATCTTCCCGTTGTTCTCAATGGAAACCCGGGCGATCTCCTCCCGCTCCAGCAGCGGCAGCTGCCTCTCGATCTCCGCCTGAACCTTCAGAGCCAGCTCTTCGCTGTCCGTGACCAGCACCGCGCTGGCGACCCGGTCGTGCTCCGCCTGGCTCAGCAGGTCCGCCGCCAGGTGCCTCGGATTGCTCTTCCCGTCCGCCACGATCAGAATCTCGCTGGGTCCGGCGATCATATCGATGCTGACCAGGCCGTAAACCTGCCTTTTGGCCTCCGCCACGTAGGCGTTGCCCGGGCCCACGATCTTGTCGGCCTTCGGCACGCTCTCCGTGCCGTAGGCCAGCGCGGCGATGGCCTGCGCCCCGCCCGCCTTGACGATTCTGTCCGCCCCGGCCACGCTGGCCGCCGCCAGGATCGCCGGGTTGATCTTTCCGTCCTTCCGCGGCGGGGTGGTGATGATCACTTCCGGCACCCCCGCGATCTTCGCGGGAATCACGTCCATCAGCACCGTGGAGGGATACGCCGCCGTACCGCCGGGAACGTACAGCCCCGCCCGGTCGACCGGGATCACCTTCTGGCCCATGACGATGCCGTCCTCGTCGTTGATGATGAAGGAATTCCGCACCTGCCGGCTGTGGAATTTCCGGATATTCGCCGCGGCTTTCTCCAGCACGCGCAGGAACTCCGGCTCCACCGTCTCCAGCGCCTCCGCGATCTCCTCCGGGGACACGGTCACGCTGTCGAGCCGCGCGCCGTC
>ONXY01000095.1 GCA_900321945.1 uncultured Eubacteriales bacterium
CACCGTGTCGAAGATGCGCAGGTTTTCATCGATCTGCTCCGTTTCGTTGCATCCGGACAGCACCACCGCCACCTCGGGACGGTTGCACAGCCAGCGGAACGCCCATTCCACCGCCGAGCGGCGGACCGGAAAAGCGTCGTACAGCGCCTGCACGTTCTCCGGCGCGTTCGCGAGCCGGCCGCCCAGGAGGCCCTCCATGATAACCACCGGAATGCCTTTGCTTCCCGCCAGCTCCAGTCCCTTCGTCCCGGCCTGGTTGAAAACGTCCATGAAATTGTACTGGATCTGCACCATATCCCAGTCCCAGTCGTTGAGGATATACTCAAACTCCTCATAGGGGCCGTGGAACGAGAAGCACTTGTAACGGATCTTTCCTTCCCTTTTCATGTCGTCGAAGAACGCCGGCGCGCCGATGGATTTGAAACCTTCCCACTTCTCCCGGTTGATCCCGTGCATCAGATAAAAGTCGATATGGTCGGTCTGCAGTTTCCGCAGTTCCTCCTCCAGCAGCGCTTCCATGCTTGCCCGGTCGTGCACGGCTTCAAAGGGCATCTTTGTGGCGATGGTCGCCCTGTCGCGGTATCCGTCCCGCAGCGCCTTGCCCAGCACGGTCTCGGAGGTTTTGTTCAGATAGACGTACGCGGTGTCCAGATAGGTTACGCCGCCGTCGATGGCGCGGCGGATCAGCGAGATCGCCTTCTGCTCGTCGGCCGCGCAGTCGCCGGAGGGTTCGCCGTTGAAGCGCATGCATCCCAGGCCGAACGCGGAGGCCTGAATGCCGAGTTTCCCCATTGTACGGTACTTCATGATGATCTCTCCTTCTTTTCCGTTTTCCGGGAGGCGCCTGTCCCGGCGCCGCGGATTCGCGCTCCGCGGCTGCCGGCGGGCTGCTGTCGATACTGCTTTCCGTTATGGGATCATTTTAATCCTTACAGTTTACTCTAAGTCAATAGCGCCGGGAAATCTTCCGCTTTTCGCCCGTCCCGGAAGGATCCGCTCCTTCCGCGCGGCAAGCCCTGGAAGGGCCGGGATTCTTTGTCCGCGCGTCCCGGGACCCGCTTCCCGGGATGCCGAATCGTTTTTGACTTTGCCCCGTTTCTCTGCTATAATCCGAAGGAGGAAAAGGGCAGGAGAAGCCCGCCGC
This sequence comes from uncultured Eubacteriales bacterium, assembly GCA_900321945.1. The sequence continues at coordinate 1,145 of ONXY01000095.1, forward strand.
CGTCCGGCGCGGGAAACGGAAAACGCGCGGAGCACAGGAAAACGCCGTCCCGGAGAAAGCTTTTTCGCCGCGCGGAAAAACAGCGGGCCGGAAAGCGTCCTGTCCCGGAAAAGAAAGGAACGGATCTGAAATGGAACTGAAGCGCACCCCCCTCTACGCGGCGCATCTGCGCTGCGGCGGAAAAATGGTGGAATTCGGCGGCTTTGAGATGCCGGTGCAGTACAAAACCGGCGTGATTAAGGAGCACATGGCGGTCCGCGAGGCCTGCGGGCTGTTCGACGTCTCCCACATGGGCGAGATCTCCCTGGAAGGTCCGGACGCGGTGAAGAACCTGAACCGGATTCTGACCAACGACTATACCGTTATGGAGGACGGACAGGCCCGCTACAGCCCCATGTGCAACGAACAGGGCGGCACGGTGGACGATCTGATCGTCTATAAGATCACCGGAGACCGGTACTTTATCGTCGTCAACGCCTCCAACCGGGAAAAGGACGCGGCCTGGATCCGCGCGCATCTTTCCGGGGACGTCAGGATGGAGGACATCTCGGACACCGTCGGACAGATCGCCCTGCAGGGCCCGCTGGCGGAGAAAATCCTGCGGACGCTGACCGCGGAGGAGAATATTCCCCGGAAAAATTATTACGCCTGCTGGGACAGGGACGTGGGCGGCATTTCCTGCATCGTCTCCCGGACCGGTTATACCGGCTCCGACGGCTTTGAGCTCTACGCGCCTGCCGGAGAAACGGAAAAGCTGTGGGATCTCCTGCTGAAAGCCGGAGAGGCTGACGGCCTGATCCCCTGCGGTCTCGGCGCCCGGGACACGCTGCGTCTGGAAGCGGGCATGCCGCTATACGGTCATGAACTGAGCGACACGATCTCCCCCCTGACCTCCGGCCTGGGATTCTTTGTGAAGATGAACAAGGCGGACTTCATCGGCAAGGCCGCGCTGGAGGCCGCCGGCGCCCCGGCGCAGTGCCGCGTCGGCCTGAAGGCCGTCGGCCGCGGCATTCCCCGCGAGCATCAGGACGTCTACGACGGCGCCAGGCTGATCGGGCATACGACGTCCGGCACCCACTGCCCCTATATCGGTTATCCGGCCGCGATGGCCATCATCGACGTCTCTTATAAAACACCCGGCACGGTCGTATCCGTGGACGTGCGCGGCCGCCGGGTGGACGCGGAAGTGGTAAAGCTTCCGTTCTATAAGAAGTAACGGGAATTCCGCGCGGATGCGTGAAGAATAAGGAGGATATTGCCATGACTTTCCCGGAGGAACTGAAGTACACAAAGACACATGAATGGGTAAAATACCAGGACGACGGCACCGCATATATCGGAATCACGGATTACGCCCAGGATCAGCTGGGAGACCTGGTTTTCGTGAACCTGCCCGCGGAGGGGGACGCCCTGGAGGCTGAATCGTCCTTCGCGGACGTGGAATCCGTCAAGGCGGTCTCCGACGTCAACTCCCCGGTTTCCGGTACGGTGCTGAAGGTCAACGACGCCCTGGCGGATCAGCCGGAGCTGATGAACAGCGCCCCCTACGAAGCCTGGTTCGTCCTGGCCGGCGAAATCACCGGCACGGCGGAACTGATGACCGCCGCGGAGTACGAGGCGTTCGTCGCGGAGGAAGGCTGATCCCCGGAGCGCCGGAAAAACAGGAGGTGGAGCGCATGGGCGCGTATGTGCCGAACACGGACGCGGAACAGCGGAAAATGCTGGAAGCCTGCGGTTTTCAAAGCTTTGACGATATGTATTCCTGTATCCCGGAAGCCCTGAGGCTGCGCCGGAAGCTGGATCTTCCCGAAGGAAAGACGGAGCTCGAGGTGAACCGCGCGATGGCGGCCCTGGCGGGAAAGAACCGCGTCTATTCCTCGGTGTTCCGGGGAGCGGGCGCCTACCGCCACTATATCCCCTCGGTCGTCCGGGAAGTGACGGCCAAGGAGGATTTCCGCACCGCCTATACGCCGTATCAGGCGGAAATCAGCCAGGGCGTGCTGCAGTCGATCTTCGAGTTCCAGACCGATATCTGCGAGCTGACCGGGATGGCCGCGGCCAACGCCAGCGTCTACGACGGCGCGACGGCGGCGGCAGAAGCCTGCGAGATGTGCCGCGAGCGGAACCGCGGAAAAGTGCTGGTTTCGGAAACGGTCGACCCGAAAATTCTCTCGGTAGTCCGTGCCTATGCCTTCGGCCGCGGCTCGGAGGTGGTTGTCGTGCCGGAGCGCGAAGGCGTGACGGACCTGGATGCGCTCCGTGAGCTGATTGACGGGGAAACCGCCTGCCTGCTGATCCAGCAGCCGAACTTCTTCGGCTGTTTCGAGGACGCGGACGCGGCGGCCGCCATCGTTCACGAACGGAAGGTCCGGCTGATCATGAGCTGCAACCCGATCGCGCTGGCGGTCATGAAGACTCCGGGAGAGACCGGCGCGGACGTCGCCGTCGGCGAAGGCCAGCCCCTGGGACTTCCGGTGGGTTTCGGCGGGCCCTATCTGGGATTCATGGCGGCCGATGAGAAGATGATGCGGAAACTGCCCGGCCGGATCGTGGGTGAAACCGCGGACATGAACGGAAACCGCTGCTTCGTGCTGACCCTGCAGGCCAGAGAGCAGCATATCCGGCGCGAGAAGGCCGGATCCAACATCTGCTCGAACGAGGCGCTCTGCGCGCTGACCGCGGCCGTCTATCTGGCCGCGATGGGGCCGGACGGGCTTAGGAAAGCCGCGCTCTCCTGCCGCGCGAAGGCCCATTATCTGAGGGATCTGCTTGTGCGGAGCGGACTGGACCCGGTATACGATCGTCCGTTCTTCCACGAGTTCGTGACGCGGGCCGCGGATGAGAAGCAGGCGGACGACGTTCTGAAAGCCCTTGCCGAAAACGGCATCCTCGGCGGTCTGCCCCTCGGCGGCGGAAAGCTGCTCTGGTGCGCCACGGAGATGAA
>ONXY01000056.1 GCA_900321945.1 uncultured Eubacteriales bacterium
GCTGATCTTCAAGTACAGCGATCCCGACATGCTGCTGAACGGCACCCAGGACAGCCAGCTGGCCGCTTTCGCCAACGGCAAGGCCGCTTTCTATCATCAGGGCAACTGGATGGATCCCAGCCTGGTCGCTCTGAACCCCGACTTCGAAATCGCCTACGCGCCCCATGCTTTCCTGCATGAGGACACCGACGGCATCCTGGTCAATCCTCCGTCCTGGTACGTCGTCAACGAAAACGGCAACAAGGACGAAGCCATCGCCTATCTGAACTACCTGGCCACCAGCGAGGACGGCGCGGACTATATGGTGAACAAGGCCGCCATGGTTCCCGCCTTCACCAACGTGACCCTGGCTCCCGCCACGCCTCTGAGCAAGAGCGTCATGGAGTGGAACGCGGCCGGCAAGACCTACGACTGGCAGCAGTACAAGCTTCCGGACGGCTTCGGCATGGGCACCCTGGGCCCGATCTACGAGCTGTTCGCCAGCGGCGCCATCGACGTGGACGGCTTCGAGGCCATGATGATCGAAGCGATCGCGGGCATCGCCAAGTAATTCATTCACGTTCTGAGGCCCTGTCGGGGGATGGCGTTCGGAGGTTCCGCTCTGGAGCCATCCCCCAAATTCTGTCTGGGGGGAGGAATTCGCTTTGCGAAGCAGGACGAAACGCAAACTGACGGAATTTCTGTTCATTTTTCCGACGCTGTTTGCCTTCCTGATGGTTATCATTATTCCCTTTATTCTGGGTATCTACTACTCCTTCACGGACTGGCAGGGAACCGGCGCGGTTTCCCAGATGGTCGGGCTTGAGAACTACAAGGCGATCTTCAGGGAGCCGGGCTTCCTGCACAGCTTCCTGGTGACCCTGCTGTTCACCGTGCTGAACATCATCACCGTGAACGTGGTGGCGTTCGTCATCTCCCTGCTGGTAACCAGCGAAATCCGCGGGCGGAACGTCTACCGCGCGGGATTCTTCATTCCGAACCTGATCGGCGGTATCGTGCTGGGCCTGGTGTGGCAGTTCATCTTCAGCAACATCCTGCCTTCCATCGGCCAGAGCCTCGGCTGGAGCGGCATCAGCAAGAGCCTGATCTCCAACAAGGACACGGTCATGCTCACGATGGTCATCGTGAACACCTGGCAGTACGCCGGATACATCATGCTGATCTACGTGGCCTCCATCCAGGGAATTTCCAAGTCCGTGCTGGAGGCGGCGGAGGTGGACGGCGCGAAATACTGGACGCGGATCACCCGGATCCAGATTCCGCTGATGGCCAACGCCTTTACGATTTCCCTGTTCCTGACGCTGACCAATTCCTTCAAAATGTACGACGTGAACGTGGCGCTGACCAACGGCGGCCCCGTGTCGCTGTTCATGGGCAAGCCCGTGCAGGCTTCCGAACTGCTGGCGCTGAACATTTATCAGACCGCGTTCAAGTATAACAACATGGCTCAGGGACAGGCCAAAGCCGTGATCTTCTTCATCGTTCTGACCATCTTCTCCATCATCCAGGTCAGCTGGAACAAGAGCAAGGAGGTGGAGGCTTAATGGCGAAGCAGGCTGCGGCCCCCATCGAACGGATGGCGGGCTCCAAACCCCATAAGGGGCGGCAGGTGGCCCTGGAGATCGTCACCTTCCTTCTCTTCCTGCTGTTCATGATGCCCTTCATCATCGTGGTCTTCAACAGCATGCGGACCAACCAGGACATCATCAACCAGCCGGTCGGCGTTCCCACGGACCTGGGGCAGTTCTGGACCAATATTACGGACATCTGGAACAATCCCACGTTCAACTTCCTGACGGCTCTGCGGGACAGCGTGATCATCACGGTGCTCTCCCTGGGGATCATTTCGATTTTCTCCTCCATGGCCGCCTGGGTGCTGGTCCGGAACAAGACCAGATGGTCCAATTTCCTCTTCATGAGCTATGTGGCGGCCATGGTCATTCCCTTCCAGGTCGTCATGTTCCCCCTGCTGACCTGGTTCAGGACAGTGGGCGATTTCATCCATATTCCCATGCTTCGGAGCTATCAGGGAATCATCTTCGCCTATCTGGGCTTCGGCGAGGCCATGAGCATCTTCATTTTCCACGGGTTCATCAAGGGCGTCCCGCTGGAACTGGAAGAGGCCGCGGACATCGACGGATGCTCCCGGGCGGGAACCTTCTTCCGGATCGTGCTGCCTCTGCTTCAGCCGGTGTTCGTGACCGTGCTGGTGCTGAACGGCCTGTGGATCTGGAACGACTATCTGCTGCCGCTGCTGGTGCTGGGATCCTCCGGCACGATCCGCACGATCCCGCTGGCGGTGCAGGGGTTCAACGGCGCGTACGTCAAGCAGTGGCATCTGATCATGTCCTCCACGCTGCTGGCGATGCTGCCCATCATCATTCTCTATCTGTTCGCGCAGAAATACATCGTACAGGGCATGGTGGACGGTTCCATCAAGTAAAAGGTCTTTCTGCAGGGGCTGCGGCCGGAGCCGCAGCCCTTTTCAGAAGAAAGGAGCAGCAATGAGTGAACAGAAGCGCGCCTGGTGGAAGGAAGCGGTCGTGTACCAGATCTATCCCCGTTCCTTCGCCGATTCCAACGGGGACGGGATCGGAGATCTGAACGGGATCACAGCCCATCTGGACTATCTGAAGAACCTGGGAGTGGACGCGATCTGGGTATGCCCGATTTACGCGTCGCCCAACCACGACAACGGATACGATATCTCCGACTACCGGACGATCATGAAGGAATTCGGAACCATGGAGGATTTCGACCGGCTGCTGGAGGAAACCCACAGGCGGGGAATGAAACTGATCATGGACCTGGTCGTGAACCACTCCTCGAACGAGCACGCCTGGTTCGTGGAAAGCAGGAAGAGCCGGGATAATCCGTACCGGGACTACTATATCTGGAAGGACGGAAAGGACGGCGGCCCGCCCAACAACTGGGGAAGCTGCTTCTCCGGTTCCGCGTGGGAAAAGGACGAGGCGACCGGGCAGTACTATCTGCATCTGTTCACAAAGGAACAGCCGGATCTGAACTGGGCCAATCCCGCCGTGCGGAACGGGGTCTTCGACATGATGACCTGGTGGTGCGAGAAGGGCATCGACGGATTCCGCATGGACGTGATCGGGATGATCGGCAAGGAGAACTTCAACGACGGCCCGGTGGATCCCGGCGCGCTGTACGGCAGCTTCGCGCCGTCCTGCATGCATACGGAGACCACGCACCGGTATCTGCAGGAGATGCGGCAGAGAGTGCTGAGCCGCTACGACCTGCTGACCGTCGGGGAGACCAGCGGAGGAACGGAAAACGCCCTGCGCTATGCCAGCGAGGACGAAAGCGAGCTGAACATGGTATTCGGCTTCGAGCATAACGACGGACTCAACGACGGGACCGAGCTGGGAAAGTGGAGCGACCACGGAGCGCCCCTGAAAGACGTAAGGTCGGTGCTGAACCGGCGGCAGACCGAGCTGCAGGGAAAAGCCTGGAACACGGTCTACCTGGGGAACCACGACCAGCCCAGGCAGGTCAGCCGCTACGGAAGCGACAGCGAGCTGTTCCGCGTCCGGTCCGCCAAGATGCTGGCCACCCTGATCCATACCCTGCGCGGGACGCCGTACGTCTATCAGGGCGAGGAGCTGGGCATGACGAACATCTATTTCACCCGGGTGGAGCAGTATCAGGACGTGGAGGTCCACAACGCCTGGAAGCAGTGGGTGGAAAGCGGCAGGGTGGACGCGCAGGACATGCTGCGCTATTTCGCCCGCATCGCCCGGGACCACGCCCGGACGCCCATGCAGTGGAACACGGAAAAGAACGCCGGGTTCACCACCGGGGAACCCTGGCTGCCCGTGAACCGGAACTATCTGCTGATCAACGCGGAGGATCAGGTGAACGATCCGGATTCCGTATACAACTATTATAAAAAACTGATCGCGCTGCGGCATCAGCACGACATCCTGGTCTACGGCTGGTTCGAGCCCCTGATGGAGGACAGCGATCAGGTGTACGCGTACCGCCGGGTTCTGGACGGGAAGACGCTGACGGTTGCGCTGAACTGGACGGACAGAAAGGTTCCGTGCACCCTGATGGACGGCCTGGAAGGTGAGGAGCTGATTTCCAACTATCCCACCCACCAGAAGGGCGTTCTGCAGCCCTATGAGGCGCGGGTTATCCTGACGTAAGCCGGCCGGAACGGCGCGGCCGTACCGAAGCCCCTTTCTTCCCGGACGGGAAGGGAGGGGCTTCTCCTGTTTTCCGCGGACGGCCCGGGACGCGGACGGTTCGGGAAATCCTGTTTTTCCGGTTGCGCGGCGGGGGAAAAACGGGTATACTGGGCAGGCGCGCCGGCCGCGCGGTGAGTTCGAGACCTTCCTCACCTAAAACAAAACTAAAGGAGAGAGAAAATGAAAAGGGATCAGACCAGAACCATCGCCCTGGGGGGCATGACCGCCGCGCTGTATGTAGCGCTGACTTTCGCAGCGAACGCCTTCGGGCTCGCTTCCGGAGCGATTCAGGTCCGGCTGAGCGAATGCCTGACCATTCTGCCCTGCCTGACTGCCTCAGCCATTCCGGGGCTGACCGTCGGGTGCGTGCTCGCCAACCTGCTGACGGGCTGCGCCGCGTGGGACGTCGTATTCGGCAGCCTGGCCACGCTGCTGGGCGCCCTGGGGACCAGAGCGCTGAAAAGCAGGCCGGCCCTGGCGTGGATTCCGCCGGTCGTCAGCAACATGCTGATCGTGCCGCTGGTGCTGATCCACGTATACCAGGTTCCGGACGTATCCGTGACGATTCCCTTCACCGAAACGACCCTCAGCGGAACCGGCTACGTTCCGCTGATGATCACGGTGGGGATCGGGGAAATCATCAGCTGCGGCATCCTCGGGATGCTGGTGTATCACGCCGCGAAAAGGAATCCGAAGCTGCTGGCCGACTGAGCGGCTCCGGCCCGGAAACCCGGAGAAAGAGAAGAACGCGGAACAATACGGGAAGGACGCTGCCGGAGCCCCGGCTCCGGAACGCCGAAAGGGGAGCGTAAAATGACTGTCAGGGAGATTTACAGCCTGCTGAACGCCGTGGCGCCGTTTGACGCCCAGGAACCCTGGGATAATTCCGGCCTGCTGGTGGGGGACGGGGACGCGGAGGCGACGGGCGTTCTTTTCGCGCTGGACGTCACGATGGACGTGATCGACGAAGCGGTTGAAAAGGGAGCCAGCCTGATCGTGACCCATCACCCGCTGATGTTCGACGCGGTGCGCCGGATCACGACGGACACCTTCGAGGGAAGGCTTATCACGCGGCTGATCCGGGAAGGAATCGGGCTGATCGCCTGCCATACCTGCCTGGACAGGGCGCCGGGCGGCATCAACGACGCGCTGGCGGAGTGCTGCGCGCTGCTGGACGTGGAGGGCGAAGGGTTCGTCCGGACAGGCCGGCTGCCGGAGCCTATGAAAGCGGGCGAACTGAAGGAATACCTGGCAGCCGCGCTGGATACGGACGTCCGCCTGATGGGCGACCCGGCCCGGAAGGTTGAAAAAATCGGCCTGTGCAGCGGCGCCGGATCGGGCGAGTGGGAGAAGGCCGCGGCCATGGGGGCCGAAGCGTTTCTCAGCGGAGAGATCAGGCACCACCACGCCCTGGCCATGGCGGAGGCCGGCGTTCCCTGCTTTGAATGCGGGCATTTCGCCACGGAGCAGCCGGGGATATTCGCGCTGGCGGACGCTTTACAAAGCGCGCTGAATCAGGTACAATACAAATTGGGCATTTATCATTCGGAGGCGGGCGCATACAGCGGCCGCCGCCGGCCGCGGCAGGCGGAATAAGCCCCTTCGTTCCTGCCAGACAGGAGGTACCGATGGATAAGTTCGAAGCTTTATGGGCGTATCAGACCGAGGATATCAAGGCGGACGCCATCGCCAACGAGATCAGGCGCTCGCCGACCCGGCAGAAGCTGGAAAAGTCCCGGGATTTTATCATGGAGCGCCAGAAGCTGTATAAGCAGATCGAGGGCAGCATCGCCGGCATCGCGGACCGGAAGGACGTGCTGGAGCAGGCGCTGGAAAAGGCGATCGAGCGGATGGAAAGCCTGAAGGACCGGATGGCCGGGCTGGACCCCGAGGATGAGGAAGCGGTTGAGGCCCTGCGGAAAGAAGCGGCGGAGACCAGAGATCAGCTTCGTTCCTTCGAGGCGGAACTGAATCACATGACCAGCGACTCCGGCAACTACGACAAGCAGCTGCGGGCGGTCCGGCTGGAAGCGGCCAAGGCGAAGCAGGCTTTCGATCAGCTCAAGGTGGATTATGAGAACGAAAGCAAGGTCCGGAAGGCGGAGCTGGAACAGCAGCGCGCCAGGGTCAAAGCCCTGGAGGAGACCGTGGACCCGGATCTGATGGAGGAGTATCTGTCGATCAAGAAACATACCACGCCGCCGGTTTCCCGGCTGCAGTACGGACAGTGCTCCGGCTGCAACACCTCCCTGCCCTCGGCCATCCTCAGCAAGATCAGGAACGGGACGCTGGTGGAATGCGAAACCTGCGGGCGGATGATTATTCAGTAACAGGCTTCTCAGAAGAATAAGGGGCTGTGATGAGTGCCCGCCCTTCCGGGCGGGCACTGCGTTTAGCGGAGCCGTTCCCGCGGAAACAGGAAAAAGAGCCGGAAAGTCCGGAACGGCGCGGAATCCGGAAAGAAACCGAAAGAGAGGTTTACAGGATGAGAAGCGGCGGGATTCTCATGCATCTGACAAGCCTTCCGTCCCCGGGAGGAATCGGGGACCTGGGGAAGGAAGCCTATGCCTTCGCGGATTTTCTGCAGGCGTCGGGAATGAAAATCTGGCAGGTTCTGCCCGTCGGCCCTACGGGGTACGGGGAGAGCCCCTATCAGTCTACTTCCGCCTTCGCGGGCAATCCGCTGCTGATTTCCCTGCCCCTGCTCCGGGAGCAGGGACTCCTGGATTACCGGGATGAGGAGATTTTCACGCCGGCGGATCCGGAGCGGGTGGACTACGACGCGGTCCGGAAGAACAAGACGGAGCTTCTGCGCAGGGCTTTCCGGCAGAGCCGGGAGAAGACGCGGGCGGAGGCGGAGGCGTTCCGGAAGGAAAACGCCTGGGTCAGCGATTTCGCCCTGTTTTCCGCCGTAAAGAGCCATTTCGGCGAAAAGATGTGGAGCAGCTGGCCGGACCGGGGCATCCGGAACAGGCGGCTGCTTTCCCGGCTGAAATACAGCCGGATGCTGAAGGACGAGACGGACTTTCACGTGTTCTGCCAGATGCTGTTCACGCGGCAGTGGCTCGCGCTGAAGAAATACTGCAACGACCGGGGCATTCTGCTCTTCGGGGATATGCCGATTTACGTGGCGGAGGATTCGGCGGACACGTGGACCTTTCCGAAGGTTTTTCAGCTGGACCGGAACCGAATTCCGGAGCGTGTGGCGGGCGTGCCGCCGGACGGCTTCACCGAGGACGGACAGATGTGGGGGAATCCCCTGTACCGCTGGGACTACCTGAAAAAGAAGAACTATTTCTGGTGGGTGGACCGGATGAAATCCATGGCCCGTCTGTACGACATGGTGCGCATCGACCATTTCATCGGATTCGGGCATTACTACTCCATTCCCTACGGCGCGCCGAACGCCCGGAACGGGAAATGGGTGGACGGTCCCGGAAGACCGCTGTTCGAAACGCTGCGGAAGGCGGTTCCCGGAATACGGATCGTGGCGGAGGATCTGGGAGAGGTCAACGACCAGGTGCTGGATCTGATGGAATGGACGGGGTATCCCGGCATGAAGGTGATGTGCTTCGCTTTTGACGGGGACGCTTCCAATCCCCATTACCCCGGACACTATAAGGAGAACATGGTACTCTATACCGGCACCCACGACAACGACAC
>ONXY01000309.1 GCA_900321945.1 uncultured Eubacteriales bacterium
TACACGCCGAAGTACTGCTTCCAGGGCTTGCTCTTGCCCACGGTGCCCAGGAACAGGAGGCCGGCTCCTTTGCCGTCCTCGCCCTTGGCCTTTTCATCCGCGCCCGTCAGCTTGAACTGCTCGGGAACGTTGGTGTCGGTGTATTCCTGCTGGCCGTAGAAGATGAAACCGCAGTCCCATTCCTCCCGCAGCCACGCGTGGAACAGACGGGCGGACCGCAGCGGGCCCACGCTGTCCGGAATCAGGTCGGAATACAGGAAGGTCAGCCGGGTCTCGCCGGACTTGTACAGGGGAGCCTCATAGATCACGTCCGTGTACTGGACGCCCCAGGGAGCCCGCTTGCCGGTGTATTTCCCGTCCTTGTCGTATCCGATTCCGCCCTCGGCGTTGTCGATCTGCACCAGCATGGGCATGTACCGCCCGGTAATCGCCAGACCCGCGAAGCCGCCTTCCGGCGCCCGGGCCGCCACGTCCTTCAGCACAAGACCCGTGGTGGGGGAGACCCGTACGTCTTCCCATTCGTTGGGCTCGACGGGATTCACCTTGATGCCCCGGTTCTCTCCGCCGTTGATGACGGTATCCGCCGCCGCGGTCGCGCCCGCCAGAATCATCAGGCAGAGCAGCAGGCTCAGAATTTTTTTCATCAGTCCGTTTCCTTTCTTTCAGCCGCCCTCGGGCGGGCCGTGTTTATCACCCGATATTTTACAATTTTCTTACGTTTTTGTCAACGCAATGTGAAAAAAACATGCCGTCCGCGCGGCCGCCCTCTCCGGCGCGTCAAATAAACCTTGCCAAATCCCGTTTCCTTCCGTATACTTACAGGCTGAAGATTATTGCGCGCCTCCGCGCGTTAACGGTAAGGAGAATCCGGAATTCCCATGCGATATATCATCCTGGACCTGGAATGGAATCAGCCTGTCTCCTGGCAGAGCTCCACATACCGCAAAATCGGCGACCGCCTGATTTTTGAGATGATCCAGATCGGCGCCGTCCGCCTGAGCGAGGACGGGGACATCACCGATTCCATCTCGATTCCCATCGCTCCCACCCACTATATCCGCATTCATCCCCGCATCCGGCGGATGACGGGCCTGGGCCCGGAGGAACTGGCGGGCGCCCCGGCCTTCCGGGAGGCCCTGGAACAGTTCGTCCGCTGGTGCGGTGAGGACTACGTCCTGCTTACCTGGGGCTGCGACGACGTCAGCGTCCTGCAGCAGAATATCGATTTCTTCGGCTGCGGGGACATTTCCCTGCCCCCTCTGTACGATATTCAGCAGCTCTTCGCCGAGGCGCATGAGCTGAAGGACCGCCCCAGCCTGCAGAAGGCCATGGAGCTTGTGAATATCGAAGCCGACGAAAGCATGGCCTTCCACAACGCCCGCAACGACGCCTGGTACACGGCCCTGGTCTTCCGGACCCTGCCGGACCCGGCCGCCGTCCTGAATTACGCGCGTCAGCCGAAGGCCCTGATCCACCGGCATCACAAGCCTGAGGAAAACGCCGGGCGGACCGTCTTTCCGTCCGTCCGGGAGGCCCTGGCCTGCGAGGCGGTGCGGAAGCCCGTATGCCCCCGCTGCGGCAGGAATCTGACCCTCGACGGCGAATATGTACCACAGAGCCCTGATAAATATGTCGCGATCGGCCGCTGCCGGAATCACGGGCGGCTGCTTCTGCGCCTCCGCTTCCTCGCGGAGGACGACGGAGGCGTTTCGCTCCGGCAGTCCGCCTCCCCGGCCACCCAGACCCACGTCGCGTATGTCCATACCAAGCAGTTCCAGGCCGCTCAGCGGCAGGAGCCGGAGGATCCCGACGAGGCGCTCCGGCGCGCCGCCCGGTCCAGCGTACCCTTTGACTGACCATAAGGAAGGAGGCCCCGATCCATGATGACCATCAGCAGCTCCGGCGCGGAGAAAATCCTGCCGGAGGGAACTTCCGTACGCGCCTGTCTCGAAGCCCTGAACGCCTTCCCCGAAGGCACGCTGGCCGCCCTGAAGGGCGGCGTCGTGGCGGAGCTGGACGAGCCCGTTTCCGGAAACTGCTCCCTTCTTCCCCTGACCCTGGATCATGAGGAGGGCCGCCGGATCTACGAGCGCTCCCTCCGTTTCGTCATGCTGCTGGCCCTGAAGCATCTGTTTCCCTATGAACAGGTGCGCATCGAGTATTCCGTGGGCTACGGCGTTTTCGTCAGAATGCCCGGCCGCGTGCTGCACCGGCAGGACATCGTGAAAATCGAGAACGAGATGCGCCGGATCATCGCCCTGGA
>ONXY01000199.1 GCA_900321945.1 uncultured Eubacteriales bacterium
ACGAACGGAAGCTTCGGTTCCCGCCGCGGTGAAAGCATGCGAAAACCCGTCGCTCTTCAGACGTTTGTATTATAGTTGTTTTTACCGCCGCTGTCAATGAAAAAAGAAAGCTCGCGGCCGTTTTCCGGACCGTGCGGGCGGGTCCGTACGTATCCGGATACGCGCCCGCGGAAAACGGCGCAGCCGAAGCCGCGCCGTCTGTTGTGATATTCTGCCGCCGTACAGCCGGTTTCCCCCGTATGCAGTGCCGGGAAGGCTTCCGCCGGATCAGTACTCAAAAACCGTAATCACTCCGCCCATGTTGTCCAGGCTCGACACATAGTTGCGGGCCCGGCCGGTGATCTGGATGTCAAAGGAGGCCGCGTCCCCTACGTACGTCCTGTACACCTCGTACTTCAGCTGTCCGTCCTCGAACAGCGCGATATGCGGATGCTCTTCCATGTACTGGATGTATTCCTCCAGGCAGAAGTCCTTGTAATGCATTACGGCCGCGCTGCCCTTTCCCACATAGCGGTACAGGTTCATCTGTCCGCTGATTCCGGTGACGAAGCTCTTGTCCGTGGAGGTAGGAAGAGGCCAGCTGTTCAGCGGGAACCGGAACACGATCCCGTATTTCCAGCAGTTCTCGTTCATCCAGGTTCCCTGGCTCGACGTTGAATACTTTGTATTGGTGATTTCCTTGTCGTTCCTGTCGTAAAGCTGAAGCCGGAAGGAGAGTCCCGAATTGTACTCGCTGGTTCCCGGATAGTTGACTTCCCTCTTGGCGGCTTCGATCAGCGCGTCGCCGCTGTATTTGTCGCTCAGTTTCTCAACCCGCTTCTGGAAATAGGAGTTCTGCGTATCCCAGGAACGGTAGGCTTCGGGAACCATGTAATGGCTCAGGTCCTCCGCCGCCGCGTCGTCAATGGCGGCCTTCAGCGCGTCCGCGGCAACGGGGAACAGCGAAACGCTCGCGTCCGCCACCTGAACGGCCCAGTTGAAATAATTGCCCAGGCCGACAAGGGCGCTTTCGTCAAAATCCTCCGGACGCGAATGCCACTGGTTGACCAGAAGCAGTCCGTTGTTCATGATCTGAGACCGGGTCATCGTCACGGTGGAAGGATTCTCCAGGGGATAATTGGTCAGATCCAGAAGATCCCATCCCTCGCTCTTCTGCGCGGGCCACGCCAGATTGGCTCCGCTGGCGGTTTCCCGCTCAAACTCGGCCAGATCGCGGGCATAGCGCTCGCGTTCCTGTTCATTATGCTCCTCGGCCCTGTCCTGCGCGGCCTTCAGCGCCTGATCCTTCCGCATGGAAATCCAGTCCCCGGCGTAGAAGCAGCCGGCGGCCATCGCGGCAAACAGGACTGTCAGCACGATCATCACCGGAACAGCCTTGCTCTTCTTCCTCTTGCTCATTCCTTCGCACCTTCCTCCCCGATATTCAGGAGAACAGATTATAACATTTAATATTTCGTCACAGAAATTTAAAATTCCTTCTGCCGCAAAAAAGATTTTTACATTTTCTCCGGCGCGTCGATTCCGATCAGCTGCAGGCCGGTGCGGATCACGTCGGCGGTGCCCTTCGTCATCGCGACGCGTGCCGCTGCCCCCGCGGGCTCCCCGTCCAGGATGCGGTGCTCGTAATAGTACTTGTTGAAAGCCTGCGCGATATCCGTCACCGCGCGGGTCACCATGCTGGGTTCGTATTTCTCCGCGGCTTCCTTCACCACATCCGGGAACCGGCTGATCAGCCTCAGCAGGCTCTGGGCCTCATCATCCGTCAGGGCGCTCCAGTCGGGTTCCGGGAGGCTCATGTCCGCGGCCTTCCGCAGCACGGAACAGCACCTCGCGTGCGTATACTGCACATAGGGGCCGGTTTCCCCGTCGAAATTCAGCGCCTTTTCCCAGTCGATCGTATAGCGTGTTCTCGGCGTCCCGTCCTCATCCGTATACGGCGTCTTTTCGCACGGATAATCAATATCCTTGATCCGGTTGTTGGACAGCGTGGTATAGACCACGGCGCCGACGCCGATCTGCCGTGAAATCTCTTCCTTGTTCTGCAGGCCCGGAGATTTCTCCTCGATAATTCCCCTTGCTTTGGTGATCGCCTGATTCAGCAGGTCGTCAAGATACACGATCACGCCGTCCCGGGTGGAGAGGGCCTCCCCGCCGAGGCTGACCATGCCGAACGCCACGTGAACGCAGTCCTTTGCCCAGGGATAATCCATCTTTTCAAGCACCCGGAAGATCTGCCGGAAATGCAGATCCTGCTGGTAGGCCACCACGTACAGGCATTTGTCGAAATGGTAGGTGTCCTGGCGGTATATCGCCGCCGCGAGATCGCGTGTGGCGTAAAGGGTGGCCCCGTCTTTTTTCAGGATCAGGCAGGGGGGCATTTTATCCTCGCTGAGATCCACGACCCAGGCGCCTTCGCTCTGTTCCAGCAGTTTCTTTTTCCGGAGCTCGTCGATCACCGGCTGCATTTTGTCGTTGTAAAAGCTTTCGCCCGCGTAGCTGTCAAAGTGAACGCCGAGGATATCGTAGACTCTCATGGCGTCCTTCAGCGTAACGTCCTTGAACCAGCGGAAGATCTCCAGAGCCTCCGGATCGCCTTCCTCGATTTTTTTGAACCAGGCGCGTCCCTCATCCTCCAGCGCCGGATTCTCTTTTGCCTCCACACCGAACCGGACGTACAGACGGGTCATTTCATCCACGCCGCCCTTTTCCACCGTCTCCCTGTCTCCCCAGTGCTTATAGGCGCAGATCATCTTTCCGAACTGGGTTCCCCAGTCCCCGAGATGGTTGATTCCGACGGTTCTGTATCCCAGAAAGTCGTAGATCCGCTTCAGGCTGTTTCCGATAACCGTTGTGGACAGATGGCC
>ONXY01000434.1 GCA_900321945.1 uncultured Eubacteriales bacterium
ATCGATATGAAACTGGTGCTGAAAGAGATCAGAAGAGTCAGGGAGGAAATGATGTCATGAAAAAGAAAAGTCTGAATCTGAAACCGGTGCTGCTGATGGTCCTGGTTCTTGCGCTTGCCGCTGGAGCCGTCCTGTACTTTTCGGTGTTCAGAAACAGGGAAACGCCGAAGGCCGCGGGGTTCGTCCCGAGGCTCGATCCCAAAGCGTCCTGCTCGATCAGCGTGGTGGGCCACTATGAGAATTTTGAGGCTCTGGAGGCGGAATTCAACCGGTTCTCGGAGTTCTATCCCAACGTGGCGCTGAATTACGTCTACCTGGACGACTACAAGAACATTATCTCGACCGCTCTCACCAGCAGCGAGGCGCCGGATATTTTCTTTACCTACCCCTCCTGGACGGATCAGGACTATGAAGCCGCCGAAAATCTGGCGGATCCGGCGCTCGGCATCGATCTGTCCTGCATCCGCGAGAGCCTGCTGTATAAGAACGCCGCGGGGAATGTGCCGACCGTGCCCGTCTATACGACCACTTACGGGATGCTGGTGAATGAGGGAATCTTTGAAAAAGAGAAACTCGCCGTCCCCCGGACCTATGACGAGCTTCTTTCCGCCTGCGAAGCGTTGAAAAAAGCCGGCTATTCCAGTCCCGTCATGGCTTACAACAACGGCGGAGATATGCTTTTCCCGCTGTTCTACCCCTATTTCTGCGCTCAGATTCTGGGAAACGATAAAGCGCTTCAGGATCTGAACGGCATGACCGCGGGCGCCGGAGAGTACATGCGCGGCGCGCTGGAACTGGCCGCTGATTTCATGAGCCGGGGATATGTGGATCTGGAAAGCTGCAATCAGCTGAAAAACAACTATGAAGCGGTGATTCTGCGTTTCTTTGAAGGAGACGTGCCCATGATGATGGCCACCGGCAATACCGTGTCCGGTACGCAGAAGCGGGAGAAAAAGTCGGAGGCGTTTACAGCCGCTCCTTTCCGCTACAGTTTTCACCCCGTTCCCTCCACGAAGGATGGCGGTTACTTCCTGAACGTCGTATCGATCGGCTTCGCCGTAAACAGGAACAGCGGGAACCTGGACATGGCCAACGAATTCATGCGTTTCCTGGTCTCCACGGAAGAGCTGAACCGTATGGCTCAGTCAAAGCGCATGGTAACGCCCTGTGTGGATATGTCCCTGGACGGCGTGTATTCCGCCTTTGGAAAGCTTGACGCGAAGCGCATTATCAATCAGTCCGATCTCGGGCTCGCGGAAACGCCCGACGCGCAGGTGCGCAAAGCCGGCTGGCAGGTAAGCAACGGGAATATGACGGTCAGCGAAGCCGTGGAGGCATTCGGTACTCTGGAGTGAGACGGACCGCCGCGTCCGGCCGTCCCCGTCGTTGTCCGCAAGATATGTCTGATGAGGTGATCCCGCCTTGACTGAAGCGATGGTCTATCTGGGCGCCGTCCTGATGGCGTGGAACGTTTACCGGTATATTCGCTTCGCGCGGAATGTGAACGCCGGGGGCGAATGGAAACAGGAGCTCAGAATCCTGCGCCTTCCGATCCTGCTGCTGGTGCTGTTCCTCTGCGGTTATCTCGCCGTGGGGCTTTGGGGAAAGCCGGACATGGTCGTGGCCTCCATTCTGCTCGGCGGCAGCGTGTTCGTATTTGTCATGCTCCTGCTGATTCAGCGTATCACGGACAGAATCAAACAGCATGAACAGATGAGGACGGAAATGGAGGCGGCAAAGCGATCCAGCGAGGCCAAAACGTGCTTTCTTTCCAACATGTCCCACGACCTGCGCACCCCGCTCAACGCGATTATCGGCTATACGGAGCTGGCTAACCGCGAAGGCGTATCCCTGCCGGAAGCCAAGACGTTTCTCGGAAAAATCGGAACAGCCGGCAGGCAGCTGCTGGATACGATCAACGACGTGCTGGAAATGAGCCGCATTGAAAGCGGCCGGCTGGAGCTGGAGCCGGAACGGATGTGCCTGGAAAAGATGCTTTCGCAGGTGGAGGATCTGGTCTCCCCGCAGATGGACAGCAAGCGGATCCGGTTCTCCCGGCAGTGGGAGCCCCGGGAGACGTGGGTGATGTGCGACCGCGGTCAGCTCAGCCGCTCGCTGATGAATATGCTCAGCAACGCCTGCAAGTTTACTCCGGAAGGCGGCAGCGTCACGCTCGCCATGCGCCGGATCGAAGAGTCCGGGGACTCCGTGACCTGTGAATTTGTGGTGCAGGATACGGGGATCGGCATGAGTCCGGAGTTCGCGGAACGTCTGTTTATCCCCTTCGAGCGTGAGAACACCAGCACGGTCAGCAAGATTCAGGGAACCGGGCTGGGTATGGCCATCACAAAGAGCTTTGTGGACAGAATGGGCGGAAACATAGAAGTGAAAACGCGGCAGGGGGAAGGAACGACGCTCGTCATGCGCCTGTGCTTTCCGATGGCGGAACCGGAAGCGCGTCCCGATACGGAAACGTCCGGAGAACTTCACACGGATTTCTCGGGACTTCGCCTTCTGCTGGCTGAGGACAACCCCATCAATCAGGAGATCGCGGTCATGATTCTCTCCCATGAGGGCTTTCTGATCGACTGCGTTGAGGACGGAAAAGCCGCCGTGGACGCGGTCGCCAAGGCGGAGCCCGGAACCTACGACGCCGTGCTCATGGACATTCAGATGCCGGTCATGAACGGCTATCAGGCTGCCCGCGCTATCCGCGCTCTGAACGATCCGGTGAAAGCGGGCATCCCGATCGTGGCCATGACCGCGGATGCGTTTCAGGAGGATCAGAAGGCGGCGCAGGACGCCGGAATGCAGGGGCATATTGCGAAGCCTCTGGATCTGAACGCCATGCTGGAAACGCTGAAGCAGGTCCTGCGCCGCTGATTTCCCGCCGGTCCCGCGGCGTTACGCGTCAAGGAAAAACGCGGCGCCGTTTTCGGTCCGGCTGCTGTTTCCGATCCAGAGCCTGAATTCGCCGGGTTCCCACGCGGTTGTCCAGTCCGTACGCGTAAACTTCAGCAGTTCGGGATCGATTGTGAAAGTGACCGTCTTCTCTTCGGAAGGTTTCAGGGTTACGCGCCGGAACCCTTTCAGTTCCCTGACCGGACGAACCGCGTCAGCCGATACGTCCCGGATATACAGCTGAACGACCTCCGTTCCCTCGCGGCCGCCGGCATTCTTCACCCGGACGCTCGCCGAAAGGGATTCTCCTTCCTTTATCCTGTCCCTGCTGAGCCGAACGGGAGAAATACTGAATTCCGTGTAGCTCATTCCGAAGCCGAAAGCGTACAGCGGCTGATTCGGAACGTCCAGATATCTGGACCGGTAACGCTGAGGCCGCGCGGCGTCAAGCGGGCGTCCGGTGGAAAACTCGCTGTAGTAAACAGGGCACTGGCCGACGCAGTACGGAAAGCTCATCGGAAGCTTCCCGGAAGGATTTGCCGCGCCGGTCAGAATATCCATGATCCCGTGCCCGGCTTCCGTGCCGGGCATCCACGCGACAAGAACCGCCTTCGCCTTTTCGGTTACTTCCCTCAGATCCAGCGGGCGGCCGCAGAACAGCACGACGACGATATTCTGGTTTACTTCGTATACTCTTCGAAGCAGTTCCGTCTGAACCTCCGGGAGATCCAGAAACGCGCGGCTGCACGCTTCTCCGCTTTGCAGATATGATTCTCCGAGGCACAGAACGACGGTGTCCGCCTCTTTCGCCGCGGCTGCCGCTTCCTCCAGTTGCCGCAGGGCTGTTTCCCGGTCCCACTCCTGATCGTTCGGCTGCGGCGTCTGGCCGGGCGACGCGAAGGTCTGAACCGGGACGTCTCTTCCCAGAATCTGCGTACCCCGGCAGTAAACCGTCTCCGAATCGTCGAAAACCTCCTGTCCCGCCTCGCGGATGCTTACACAGTCTTCCGTGTCTCCGCAGATGGCCCAGCTGGAAAGCACCTTTCTGCTGAAAACATACGGCCCGATAAAAGCGGTCTTCTCCTTTTTCCCCGGATTCAGGGGCAGTATTCCCTCGTTCTTCAGCAGGACGCAGGATTCTGCCACGGCTTCCCGCGCGAGAGAACGATGATCCGCGCAAAGAGACACCTTTTCCGCTTTTTCCGCGTCCGCGTCCTTGAACGGGTTCTCAAAAAGGCCCAGCCTGTTTTTGAGCGACAGAATCCGCCGCACGCTCTCGTCAATCAGCCGCTCCGGAACCGCTCCCCGGCGTGCCAGCTCCGCCAGATGCTCCGAATAGCAGGGGGACATCATGTCAATATCGACGCCCGCCTGCAGCGCTTTGGCGGCCGCGTCCCGCGGATCTGAAGCGGCTCCGTGGGCGACGGTTTCCAGAATCGCCGAATAGTCCGAAATCAGGACTCCGTCGAAGTTCCATTCGTTGCGGAGAATATCCCTCATCAGATGCCTGTTGATTGTGGCGGGAATCTGCTGAATCGTATTGAATGACGTCATGACCATGCCGGCTCCCGCGTCGACGCCTGCCCTGTACGCGCCCAGATAGAACCCGCGCAGGGTGATTTCCGGAAGATCCACGGTGTTGTAATCCCTTCCGGCCGTCGCGGCGCCATATCCGGCAAAATGCTTGACGCAGGCGCACACACTGCCTTCCTCCCGCATATCGTCTCCCTGGAAGCCCTTCACCTGCGCGGCTGTCATGCACTGATTCAGATACGGATCCTCCCCCGTGGATTCCATGACGCGGCCCCATCTGGCGTCCCGGACCAGGTCCGCCATGGGGGAAAACACGACGTGAACCCCGTGGTAGGCAGCTTCCCTTGCCGCCGCCCGCGCGCAGCGGAAAGCGAGCTCCGGGTCAAACGTCGCGCCGAGTCCGAGCGGAATCGGGAAGACCGTTTTCATGCCGTGAATGACGTCCAGCATAAAAAGCATCGGTATATGATGCGGCTGCGCTTCCATGGCCTTTGTCTGTATTTCCCGAAGAGCGTCGGCGCCGTATGTTCCGAGAATCGATCCGGCCTCTGAAATATGCTCTTCCGAGATGCCGAGCTGCGCCATCGGTCCGGTCAGTGCGCTTTCCAGCCCTGACTGATACATTCCTCCCGTGATCTGAAGCATCTGATCGATCTTCTCCTGAAGAGACATCTCCGAGACAAGCCGGTCCAGTTCCTTTTCCGTCATACTGTTCCCCTCCCCTTCCGCCGCGGGTTTCAAAGAAGCTTTTCTGTTTGCGCCGCCGTTTTCCGGCGCGTTTTTTCATATGCCGCGGTCCGTTTTCCGTCCTCTTCGGTCTCCGCGCCGGCGTGCGGCAGGACGGCGCGCGTCCGGTCCGGATCGGAACGCCTCCTGCGGATCGTGCCGGGCCGGTTCAGGTCCGCGCGGCTGCCCTGCGGTGATAAACGCCGATACGATGATACAGTTCATGCCGGTATCCGTCAACATGAAATCCGCGGCGGCGGAAAGGAGATTCCGCGGCTTTGCGGCCGGCTTCCGGTTTTCCGGCGGATACGGCTGTCCTTTCCGCCGGTCGCCCGTGCCGCGGTGTCTGAATAAAGCTTATCCGGACTCCGCGGTCTTTTTTTGTTTCCTGGAATATGATATGATATGGTATAGTATTGGGGAGTATAGTCAAAGGTCTTGATTTTACGGCCCCGGCAGCCGCGGAGGAACAGAATGGAGAAGATAAAGAGGAGATCCGTTGATCCCGTTTATTCCATGTGCGTACAGCCGTCTTTTCTCATTGGAACCAATAACGAAGACGGCTCCTGGAATTTCGCGCCGATCACATGGGTCAGCGCCACTCATGAAGGAGGAGACGGTTATCTGCTGGTCGTCAGCATGTCCGGGTCCAAAATGACCAGGCGGAACGTCATACGGACGGGAGTATTCAGTGCGAATCTGGTCAGCACAGATATGCTTCCCCTGATGGATTACTTCGGTTCGCGCCACGCCGGGGATGGGATAAAGAACGGCGTTCCCTGTACCGTAAGCCGCGGAGAAGTTCTGGATATCCCGGTTCTGGATGAAAGCAGATGGGTCTATGAGTGCGAGGTGGAAAGGGCGGTGGAAACCGGAGATTCCACAACCTTTTTCTGCCGCGTCCGGAATATCCAGATGGATGAACGGCTCGTGTGCCGGGATATTTTTGACGTTGATCTGACGGTGCTGGATCCGGTTGTCTATTCCGGCAAGTATCACAGCATTGGAAAGCTGCTCGGCAGTATCGGGGATTTTCTTCCCCGGCAGGCTCCCGGGCTTTCCGGCGAATGAGAGCATGGAGCCGGTCAGTCCCGGCCGGGTCTGACCGGAAACGCGGGAGGCAGCAATGACAAATGATGAAATCATGAATCTTGTAAACCGTTCCCTGTTCGCGGCCGTCGGTTATACCGATGACGCGGGCTGGGAGTTTGAGAACGGATGCGACGCCGTAAACGCGGACGGCTGAACAAAACCCGGATCGATCGTCAACTGAATGAACTTACCGGCATAAGGAGGTGCTTCATGAATCAGAAGGAAAGAATGCTGGCGGGTCTGCCCTATAAAGCCTGGATGGACGGCCTAAGTCAGGAACGTCTGGAAAACAAAAAGAAGATCTATGCTTTCAATCATCTCGAACCGGACAGGTTCGATGAAAAGGAGAAACTGCTGAAAGAAATACTGGGAAAAACAGGGGAATACGTCAATATAGAGGCGCCTTTTCACTGTGACTATGGTTATAATATCGAGGTCGGGGAAAATTTCTTCGCGAATTATAACTTCACGGTGCTTGACGTCGGAAAAGTCAAAATCGGCGCGAATGCCCAGATTGCCCCCAATGTCTCAATTTATACCGCCGGCCATCCCGTCCATCCGGATTCCCGGAATTCCGGTTATGAATACGGCATCGGCATTACAATCGGAGATAACGTCTGGATCGGCGGAAATGCCTGTATCATGCCGGGAGTGACCATCGGAAACAACGTTGTTATCGGGGCGGGCAGCGTAGTGACAAAGGATATCCCCGATAACGTTATCGCCGCGGGAAATCCCTGCAGGATTATCAGAATGGTCACGGAAGAAGACAGGGATTTCTATTACCGCGACCGCAGATTCGATGTTGATGATTACAGATAGTGTTTGTCCGGCTGTACAGATGAGCGCATCACGATCAGCCGGAAACGGGCAGTATAGCCGGTACGCCGGATAAGCAGGGTGCGCGTTTTTTCGGCGCTGCTCCGGATGGAATGTTCCCGGCCGGCGGACTGCCCTGTCTTACTGAAACCGGCGGTTCATGCTGCATTGAGGGAAATGGAGGCTGGACGATGATCTGCTTATCCAGGAAGTCAATGGAAGCGGCATTTGAAAAATATCTGAAGGCAGTCTTTGAGCTCCCGGAAATAACCGGCGCCGTTGTGAAGAACACAGCCATTAACCGGAAAAACATGGACACCGCGGGAAAGCAAGCGTTCGAAGCCGGTTATCACGACTGTTTCAGCGATGTCGATCTGTTGTTAAAAGTCCGTCTTCCTTCAGACGGCTCCGTCACGCAGGACCAGTACATGAAACGGATTGACCGTTTCGGAGTCAGCAGCGCCGCGGCTCTGGGCTGGTTCTATGTCCCTGAAAACAAATTGTACCGGATCGTCTTCAGGGATGGCATGCGGTATGATCTGGGATTTGAATTCGAGTACGCGGAAAATATGCGTCTGGATCTTGGTGAGCAGCCGGAAGCCGGCGAACGGAACGACAGCTGGCCGGCGGACAATATAAACCGCTTCTGGTTTGTTCAGATACAGGCGCTCGGAAAGCTGTACCTGAAGGATTACCTGATCAGCGGCCATTTGGCGAATATGAACTGCAATGAAACGCTGGTGATGCAGATGGTTCTCCGGGATCTCAGATACGGCACGAATCATCACAGGTATGGCTATGCGGAAGAACTGGAGTATGTCAGGGATTTGGGGAAGTCGCCTTACGGAAACGGTGACCGCGCCTTCGACCGGATTGCCGACCGTCTGTATGCGGCGGCCTTGACGTACGACAGACTGGCAAAGGAGTTCTATCCGCGTTATCAGAACAGAAGTGCCGGCTTTTTCGCCATATGGGATTGTTATAAAGCCTCCGGACAGTCTGTCTGATTGACCGCGGCGGCAGGACTGCCGATTATGGAAGGAGACGCGGGATGGCTTCCTGGATGATTCATCTGAGAATTGCGGACCGGCTTTCAGACCGGATTCCCGGCTTGGATGAAACCGCTTTTGTGGTCGGAAATATCGCGCCGGACAGCGGCGTTCCCAATGAGGACCGATCCGATTATTCCCCTCCGAAATCCGTTTCTCATTACAGGATAAAGGGAGCGGACGGAGCTTCCTTTGACCTGGACAGCTTTGTCCGGGAGCGTTTTTCACCGGAGCTGATCCGTTCCTGTTCTCTCCGGGAGTTTTCCTTTTTTCTGGGATATTATACTCACCTGCTCACGGACGCGGAATGGATCAGGGAAGTCCTGCGGCCTTCCTTTGCGGCGCATCCCGAAAAGTCCGGAAAAGACCCGGAAGCCTTTATCCGGGAGCTGAAGCGGGACTGGTACGACCTGGATTTCAGATTTCTGGAAGAGCACCCGGATTTCAGGGCTTTCCGCGTCTGTGAACAGTCCGCCGGATTCCGCAATGACCTGATGGATATTTTCAGCGAAGACGCTTTCAGCAGCCGGTGCGGATACATCTGCGGTTTTTACCGCGGGGAGCATGGGAATCTTTACCGGGAATACCCTTACATGACGCCGGAGCAGGCGGATCAATTCGTTTCCGGGGCGGCGCGGCGGGTCCTTTCCGCCCTGCGTCCGCCGCTGGCCGTCTGGCATGAAAGCATTAAATTCACTCTGAAGGAGCTCCAGCCGTCTCAGTTCTGGATTTCCGAAAAGAAACTGAACGATGTCCGGGCTTGGTTCAGTCCGTCCCGTCTTTCGGACTTTGCCCCGATCCCTGTAAAAATACTGGACGGAGTTCCTGTCATGACAGACGGGCATACCAGGGCTGTGGCGGCTTTGCTCGCCGGTCTTGATTCCGTTCCTCTCGTCCGGGATCCGGATGATCTGGACTGGGAGATGTACCGGGAATGCGTCAGGGCCTGCAGGGAGCGAAAGGTCTTCACACCGGAAGATCTGATTGGCCGCGTTCTCCCGGAAGATGAATATCACGAAAACTGGGACCTGTGGTGCGACAGGATGCAGGCGGAAGTCAGGAAATTAAAGCTGCTGAGAGCTTTATAGCTTAATATGATCCGCCGTGATCATACTCTCCGTATTCACAGCCGATGTGTGTGGCTTCTATTTCATCTGCCGGAATAAGCCGCCCGTCCTTCCGGTCATACAGCTTTACAGTGCCCCATCCGTTACCGCCGTTCCAAAGACGGTTGTGATGCCTGCTGCCGTCCGGCGATTCATAGTTGATTAACAGCATGTCCTTCTTCAGGCAGTGCACCTCAGTTTCCATAGCAGCGTTAATATTCTCCTGACGCACATGCCAGACGACCTCCTCGTCCAGATATTCAAACAAAAAAGCGGTCTTCACCATCAG
>ONXY01000021.1 GCA_900321945.1 uncultured Eubacteriales bacterium
CATTATCATGGACGGGAACGGCCGGTGGGCGAAGAAGCACCGGCTGAACGTCTCCAAAGGACACCGGCAGGGGACGGAAACCCTGCGTGAGATCATCCGGCATACGGATGACCTGGGCATCGGGTCCCTGAGCCTTTACGCTTTTTCCACGGAAAACTGGAACCGCCCCGCGGAGGAAGTGGCGGCCCTGATGCAGCTGATTCTGGACTTTTTCGCCTCCGAGATCGACGAGCTTGACGAGAAGAACGTGCGGATCCTGATTATGGGCGACAAGAGCGCGCTGCCGGAAAAACAGCGGGAGACGCTGATCGAGGCGGAGAGACGCACGGAGAAGAATACCGGGCTGCATCTGAACATCGCCGTCAACTACGGCGGACGGGCGGAGCTGGTCAAAGCCGCCGCCGAGATAGCCGCGCTGGTCCGGGACGGAAAGACGACGCCGGAGGAAATCAGCGAACAGACGATTTCCGACCATCTGTACACCCGGGGACAGCCGGACGTGGACCTGCTGATCCGTACCAGCGGGGAGATGCGGCTGAGCAATTTTCTGCTGTACCAGAACGCCTACGCGGAATTCGTTTTCCCCGAGGTTCTGTGGCCGGATTTCACCGTGGAGGAATATGACCGGTGCCTGGCCGCCTTCGGGAAGAGGGACCGGCGGTACGGAGGACGGAAAACGGAGGAAACCGGGAAGACGGCCGGGGAAGCCGGAAAGAAGGGAGGGGCTGAGTCATGAAGCAACGGATTATCACGGGCGCGCTTCTGATTCTGCTGCTGGTCAGCCTGCTCCTGCTGCCGGGATGGTTCATGGCGCTGGTCACGCTGGTTTTCATCGGCTTTGCCACCTGGGAGGAATACCAGGCGCTGACCCTGGCGGGGCACCGGGTGGTCAGCTGGCCGGCCTGGATCGTTCTGCTGGGATCCATCCCCCTGACCTACGCGCTCGGCTCCAGCACGCTGATTCCGCTGATGTCGCTGGCGCTCGTGTGCATGTTCGTTCAGATCCTGTTCCGGGAGAAGCCGGAACTGATAGATCTTTCCATGTCCGCTCTGCCCGTCATGACGGTCGTGCTTCCGGGACTCTGCCTGGTGGCGCTGAGCCTTGTCGATCAGAAGGCTGTGGAGGTTGTGCTGGTCGCGCTGGTTTACGCCGTGCCCCTGCTGGGAGACACCTTCGCCATGCTTGTGGGGACCTGGGTGGGCGGAAAGAAGCTCTGCCCCGCCGTGAGCCCGAACAAAACCGTGAGCGGCGCGATCGCGGGCCTGGCCGGCAGCATCATCGCCGCCATGATCGTGTGCGCCATCGCGGCGGCGACCTGCAACGAGGCGACTCTGGCGAAGCTTCCCGGGTGGGGAGCCTGCCTGGTTCTGGGCGTGCTGGGCGGCGTAACGGGCCAGATCGGGGATCTGTTCGCGTCCCTGGTGAAACGGCACAGCGGCATCAAGGATTTCTCCAACCTGTTCCCCGGCCACGGCGGCGTGCTGGACCGGCTGGACAGCGTTCTGTTCATGGCCGTGCTGGTGCTCTGCTACAGGCTTCTTATGGGCTGACGCGGGACGCGGCTCCGGAAGCGGAAAGGAAACAAGAATGAAAAAAATCGCGATTCTGGGCTCCACCGGTTCCATCGGCACCCAGGCGCTGGATATCTGCGCGAGGCATCCGGAGGAATACCGGGTGACGGCGCTGACGGCGAAGAGCAGCCGGGAAAAGCTGTTTGAGCAGGTGAGACGGTTCCGCCCGGAAACGGCCGGACTGCTGGACGGGATCTCTCCGGAGGACGTTCCGGAGGATCTGCGCTTCTGCCGCTGGCTCAGCGGAAAGGAAGCGCTCCGCGCAGCGGCGGCGGAGACGGAGGCGGATCAGGTGCTGGTCAGCATCGTCGGGATTGCCGGGCTGCAGAGCGTGCTGGACGCCCTGAACGCCGGGCGTCAGGTGCTGCTGGCAAACAAGGAGGCGCTGGTTACGGGAGGCCACCTGGTGATGGATCTGGCCCGGAGGAAGGGCAGACCCATTCTGCCGGTGGACAGCGAGCACAGCGCGATTTTTCAGTGCCTGCAGGCGGCCGGCCCCAACCGGGCGGAGAAGATCCTCCTGACCGCTTCCGGCGGCCCTTTCCGCACATGGAAGGCGGAGGACATCCGCCGGGCGACGAGGGCCCAGGCGCTGAAGCATCCCAACTGGGACATGGGAGCGAAGATCACGGTGGATTCCGCCAGCATGTTCAACAAAGGGCTGGAGATCATGGAAGCCCGGTGGCTGTTCGACATGCCGGAGGACAGGATCCAGGTGGTGGTTCATCCGGAGAGCATCGTGCATTCCGCCGTCGTGTTCGGGGACGGGGCGGTGCTGGCCCAGCTGGGCGTGCCGGACATGCGGGTGCCGATCGGATACGCCATGAGCTGGCCGAGACGGTTGAGCACCGGCGTGCCGGAGCCGGATCTCTTTACTCTGGGACGGCTGACCTTCGAGGAACCGGACACGGAGAAATTCCCGTCCCTGCGTCTGGCGCGGGAGGCGCTGCGGGCCGGCGGTGCGGCCTGCACGGTGCTGAACGGCGCAAACGAGGAGGCGGTGGCCCGGTTCCTGCGCGAGGAGATCGCTTTCGGGGAGATCTATACGCTGGTGGCCAGCGCGCTGGAGAAGCTCGCGGGACTGCCGGCGGACAGCATTGAGGAGATTTTTGACGCGGACCGCAGGGCCCGGGAGATTGTGAGAGGGAAATGAGCGTACTGTCTGTGCTGCTGGCGCTGCTGCTGCTGGCCATACTGATCGTGGTTCATGAGGCGGGGCACTTCTGGGCCGCCCGGCTGACGCATATCGACGTGGCGGAATTCGCCGTGGGATTCGGGCCGAAGATCCTGTCATGGAAAAGCCGGAAACACGGAACCGCCTTTTCCGTCCGCGCGGTTCCGCTGGGCGGATTCTGCGGGTTCTACGGGGAGGACTCCGCGGAGAAACTGCCGAAGGACGATCCGAGGCTTTTCCCGAACCAGAACGTGTGGAAGCGGCTTTTCGTCATCCTGATGGGGCCGATGATGAATTTTCTGCTGGCCTTTGTGCTGGCCGCCGGTTTTTATTTCATTAACGGCATCAGCACCGTGACGGGCGTGGACCCTTTCATTCAGGACGTCAGCGCGGCCGGTCCGGCCTGGGAGGCCGGCCTGCAGCCGGGGGACGTGATTACGGAGATCAACGGACGGAATATGCTGGACGGCACCACCGAGACGCTTCTGAACACCATCGGCGGCTGGAAGGAAGGGGATCCGCCCCTGACGGCGACCGTCACGCGGGGCGGGGAGACCCTGACGCTGACCCTGACGCCGGCGTGGAACGAGGAAGAACAGCGCATGATGGTGGGGGTCGTCATCGCAGGACGGTACCGGCTGGAGACGGAAAAGACGACGCTCGGCGGAGCCATACGGGCCAGCGCGGAAATGTGCTGGCGGGCCAGCGGGATGATCCTGGAGGCGCTGAAAAACCTGGTGACCAAGGGAGAGGGCATCGAGAACACTTCCGGGCCCGTGGGCATCATTTCCATCGTGTCCGCTGAGGTCCGGACCGGCGGGTTCCAGGCATTCCTGGAACTGCTGATCTCGATATCCATCAATCTGGGGCTGATGAACCTGCTGCCGATTCCGGGACTGGACGGAAGCCGGCTGGTGTTCGGCGCGGTCGAGGTGATCCGGGGAAAACCCGTGCCGCCGGAAAAGGAGGCCGTCGTGCATCTGACGGGAATGGCGCTGCTGTTCGCGCTGATGATCCTGCTGACCTTCCGGGACGTGATGAACCTTTTCAAATAAACGGGAAACCGTTCCGGGACAGCCGGGGAGAACGCGGAGGAAAGAAAAATGACGAAGACGGTTGAAATCGGCGGTCTGAAACTGGGCGGCGGGAATCCCGTTCTGGTTCAGAGCATGACGAATACGGACACCCGGGACGTTCCCGCGACGCTGGGCCAGATCCGCGCGCTGGCGGAGGCCGGATGCGATCTCGTGCGCGTCAGCGTGTACGACGAAGCCTGCGCGGAGGCCGTCCGGGACCTTGTGGACGGCAGCCCGGTGCCGCTGGTCGCGGATATTCACTTCGACTACCGTCTGGCGATCCGGGCCATGGAGAACGGAATCGCCAAGATGCGGATCAATCCCGGGAACATCGGCGGGGAGGACCGGGTCCGGATGGTGGCCGACTGCGCGAAGGCGCATCATATTCCGATCCGCATCGGCGTCAACAGCGGGTCAGCGGAGAAGGAACTGCTTGAAAAATACGGCGGGCCCACGGCGGAATGCCTGGTCGAGAGCGCGCTGAAGCACGCCGCGATGCTGGAGAAGGCCGGATTTGACGACATCGTTCTGAGCATGAAGAGCAGCGACGTCCGGCTGACGGTGGCCGCCTACAGGCTGGCCCATGAAAGATGCGGCTATCCCCTGCACGTCGGGGTGACGGAGGCGGGGCTGCCGGGCCAGGGCACCGTCAAAAGCGCCATCGGCATCGGCGCCCTGCTGGTGGACGGCATCGGGGACACCATCCGCGTCAGCCTCAGCGGGGACCCCGTTCCGGAAGCGAAGGCGGGATGGGACATTCTGCGGGCCCTGGACCTCAGACACCGGGGCGTGCAGCTGATCGCCTGTCCCACCTGCGGAAGAACCGGCATTCCCGTGGCGGACATCGCCGCGAGAGTGGAAAGGGAGCTGGCGGATATCCGGACGCCCCTGAAGGTGGCGGTCATGGGATGCGTCGTCAACGGAATCGGCGAGGGCCGGGAGGCCGACGTGGGCATCGCCGGCGGAAAGAACGGGGCCGGAATGCTCTTCGTCCGCGGTGAGGAACCGGTGCGCGTTCAGGGGGATCTGGGAGAAATCCTGATCCGGAAAGTACGGGAAATGACGGAGCGGGCATGATACCCGCGGGAACCTGCAGCCCCGGAGAGCCGGAGCTGTTCCGGCGGCGCGGCGCCGGCCGGGGGAGATAACGAATGAGCTACGAGGATTTGATCAGCAGGATCGCCCGGGAGATACCGGCGCTGGCGGGTAAGCTTTCAGCGCCGCGGGCGACTTACGTCAAATCTCTGAAAAAAACCTATATCACCTTTGAGAGTACCGTGCTGGTGGGAGAGAAGGAATTCCTGCGGCTGGAGCGAATCCTGAGGGAAGCCTTTCCGGGGCGTACTCTCGCGGTCCGGGTGACGAGCCCCTCCCTGCGGGACAGCTTTCTGGCGGACGCGGGAGCGTACCGTTCCGTGCTGACAGACTTTCTGCGGCGGAACTATCCCGCCATGGTAGCCTGGCTGCCCAGTATCGACTGGAGCTGCAGCGGCGGACGGGTCACCCTGACCTTTCCGGATGAGTTCTCCCTGCAGTACATGGGCCGGAACAATATCGCGAACCGGCTGGCCGTTGCGATCCGGGAGATCTTCGACGCGCAGGTGGTCGTGGAAACCACGCTGGCCGGGGACCGGGAGACGAGACTGGAACGGATCCGCCGGGAACGGGAGCAGTCCCTGATGACGGTGACCCGGGCCGAGATGGCGGAAAGATACGGAACGGAATACGCGCCGGCGGAAAAGCCGGATCAGGAAAAGAAGAAGCGCGGAGGAACGGAAAGCAGGGGGGACGGTTCCGGGAAAAAGGAGAAGGCGGGGAAAGCCGCCCCGGCCCAGGATCCCGGGAACGTCATTCTCGGCCGTCCCATCGCAGGACGGCCGACGGAGATCAGCCAGCTGACGGACGAGAGCGGGCTGGTGACGATCCAGGGCGACGTGTTCATGACCGAACGGAAAGAACTGAAGGGCGGGGAGACCGTTCTGCTTTCCTTTGCCGTGACAGACTACACCTCTTCCGTACAGTGCAAGGTCTTTCTGAATTACCGGGGCCGGAAGGTTTCCCGGGGCGAGGAGGCGTCGCTGCCGCCCATCACGGACCAGCAGCGGGACGCCGTGGACAAGCTGGCGAAAAAAATCACGGACGGCATGAGCGTGAGGCTCCGGGGCACCTGCGAGTACGACCGGTATTCCCGGGAACTGGCGGTCATGGTGCGGGATCTGTCCGCAATCCAGCGGGAGGAAAGGGAGGACCGGGCGGAAGAGAAACGGGTGGAACTGCATCTGCACACCAATATGTCCACCATGGACGCGCTGACGCCGGTGGGCGATCTGATCGGCCGGGCGGTGAAGTGGGGACATCCGGCCATCGCCGTGACGGATCACGGCGTGCTGCAGAGCTTTCCCGCGGCTTTCCGGGCCGCGAAGGGGAAGATCCGCCTGATTCCCGGATGCGAGGGGTATCTGATCGACGAGAAGGATATCGTCGAGCGGGCGGACGACAGGCCCTGGGACGGGCCCGTCGTCGTGCTGGACTTCGAGAGCACCGGTCTGAACACCGGGTCCGCGCGGATTATCGAGATCGGCGCGGTCCGGATGGAGAAGGGCACGATTACGGCCTCCTTCGACGAGCTTGTGGATCCCGGAGAGCCGCTGAAACCGAAAATCACGGAGGTAACCCATATCACCGACGCGATGCTCAGCGGAAAGCCCCGGGCGGAAGAGCTTCTGCCGAAGCTCATGGAGTTTATCGGGGACTGCCCGATCGCGGCCCACAACAGCGCTTTCGACGCCGCGCTGCTTCGGACGGAGCTGAAAAGGCTCGGGAGAACCTTTGAGAACCCGGTGATGGATACGCTGACGTATGCCAGGAAGCTGTATCCACAGCTGAAGTCCTTCCGGCTGAACGCGCTGTGCAAGCATCTGGGCGTCAGCCTGAAGAACGCCCACAGGGCTGTGCACGACGCAACCGCCACGGCCCAGTGCCTGCGGAGAATGCTTGAGGAAACGGCGGAACGCTTCCCGGAACTCCGCACGTACCGGGATCTGAACCGGAAACTGCGGGGCGGCGCCATCGGAAGCAGCTGGCATATTATCCTGCTGGCGAAAAACCGGACCGGGCTGGTCAACCTGAACCGGCTCGTATCCATTTCCCATCTGGAATACTTCCGGAGACAGCCGCATATGCCCCGCGCAGAGATTCAGAAGCACCGGGAGGGGCTGATTGTGGGCAGCGCCTGCGAGGCCGGGGAGCTCTTCCGGGCGGTGCTGGCCGGCGAGAGCGAAGAGAAGCTCGCTGAAATCGCCTCCTTCTACGATTATCTGGAGATTCAGCCCATTGGGAACAACGCTTTCCTGATACGGGAAGGGTATGCGAAGGACGAGGAGGAGCTGAGGGATCTGAACCGGGCGATCGTGCGCCTCGGCGAAAAGACGGGAAAGCCCGTCGTGGCCACCGGGGACGTGCATTTCCTGGATCCCAAGGACGCCGTGGGCCGGGCTGTGATTCAGGCGGGCATGGACTATCCGGACGCGGACCTGCAGCCGCCGCTGTACTTCAAAACCACGGAGGAAATGCTGGAAGAGTTTGCCTATCTGGGACCGGAAAAAGCCCGGGAGGTGGTCATTACCAATCCCCGGAAGATCGCGGAGTCGGTGGAGGAGATCAGTCTCTTCCCGAAGCACCCGAAGGGGGAGGATACCTTCCAGCCCTTCTGGGACGACGCGGAGGACCAGATTCAGCAGATGACCTGGGATACGGCGGAGGAAATGTACGGAAGCCCCCTGCCGGAGATTGTGGAGGCGCGGCTGAAAAAGGAACTGAAGTCCATCGTGGGCTACGGCTACTGCACGCTGTACAACATCGCCCAGAAGCTGGTTTCCCGCTCCCTGGAGGACGGATATCTGGTGGGATCACGGGGATCCGTGGGATCCAGCCTGGTGGCCAGAATGTGCGGCATCACCGAGGTGAACGCCCTGCCGCCCCATTACCGCTGCGAAAAATGCCATAAGGGTTTCTTCGACGTGGACAAAAGCCGGTATCACGTGGGCGTGGACCTGCCGGACCGGGACTGCCCTCAGTGCGGCGGACGCCTGACAAAGGACGGCTTCGATATCCCGTTCGAGGTTTTTCTGGGCTTCGAGGGAGACAAGGTTCCGGATATCGACCTGAACTTTTCGGGAGAGTATCAGAACCGGGCCCACCACTATGTGGAGGAGCTGTTCGGGCATGATCACGTGTTCCGGGCGGGAACCATTTCCGGCCTGGCGGACAAGACGGCCTACGGCTATGCCCTGCACTATCTGGAGGATCGGGGGATCCAGGCAGGAAACGCGGAAAAGATGCGGCTGGCCGCGGAATGCACCGGGGTCAAGCGGACCACCGGCCAGCATCCGGGCGGGATGGTTGTCGTGCCGCAGGAATACGATATCTGTGAATTCACCGCGGTCCAGCATCCGGCGGACGATCTGGAAAGCGATTTTACCACCACGCATTTCGACTTCAACTCAATGCACGACATTCTGGTGAAGCTGGACTGCCTGGGGCATGATGATCCGACCATGATGCATGAGCTGGAAAAGCTGACCGGCGTGAACTTTCAGGAGGTTCCCCTGGACGACCCCGGCGTGCGGAGCCTGTTTACCTCCCCGGCAGCCCTGGGTGTCACATCGGAGGACATTCTGTGCAACACGGGCACCTACGGTGTGCCGGAGTTCGGAACGGAATTTGTACGGGGCATGCTGCAGGATACCCAGCCCTGCACCATGGAGGAGCTGCTGCGGATTTCCGGCCTGAGCCACGGGACGGATGTGTGGCTGGGAAACGCCAAGGACCTGATCAACGCGGGCATTGCCACCCTGAGCGAATGCGTGTGCTGCCGGGACGACATTATGAACTACCTGATGGACCAGGGGGTTAAGCCGAAAATGGCTTTTACCACCATGGAGAGCGTCCGGAAGGGCAAGGGACTGAAGCCGGAGATGGAGCAGGCGATGATCGAGGCGGGGGTTCCCGAATGGTTTATGGACAGCTGCCGGAAAATCAAATACATGTTCCCGAAGGGGCACGCGGTGGCCTACGTGACCATGAGCCTGCGGGTGGCCTGGTTCAAGCTGCATGAGCCCCTGGCCTACTACTGTGCCTACTTTACGGTGCGGGGGGACGGCTTTGACGCCGGAACCATGATCCTTTCCCCGGACACCTGCCGGGAGCGGATCCGGGAGATCCGGGCAATGGACAAGCCCAGCGCGAAGGATAAGGAAATCGCCACCTGCCTGGAGCTGGTGCTGGAAATGAACATGCGGGGAATCCGCTTCCTGCCGGTGGATCTCTACCGCAGCGATGTCAGCAGCTTTCTCATGGAGGACGGAAACATCCGCTGCCCCTTTACCAGCCTGAGCGGGCTGGGAGCAAACGCGGCGATCCCCATCGTGGAGGCCCGGAAGCAGGGGGAATTCCTTTCGGTGGAGGACCTGCGGCAGCGGGGGAAGGCGGGAGCCGGAACCATCGAAATGCTGCGTGCCCACGGAGCGCTGGAGGGGCTGAGCGAAACCAGCCAGATCAGCATGTTTTCCTGAGAAAAGGCAGGGATCCGGACGGCGGATGTCGAAATGAAAGACCCATCAGGCTGAGCGGAAGAGAAAGGAGCTTACGGCCGTGCAGAATACGATGAATTACCGGTCCTTTCTGTGGATCATCGGGGCGATGGCCGCGGTCTTCCTGATCCTGTTCCTGATTCTTTCCGGGCAGGCCACGGAAAAGCGCCAGCAGGAAACGGCGCTGAACGTGACGCTGAACCGCCTGGAGGAAGCGAACAAGGAGATGGAAAACCGGCTGAAGCTGGTGGAGACGGAGGATTACGTCGTGACCAGCGCCATGAATAACTATGCCTTTATCAACAGGAATGACCTGCGCTTCCAGTTTACGAACCCGGAAGCGCTGTATGCCTATACGGAGGATGAACTGAAAATCCTGATGGACGAGATGTCGGATTAGACCGATCCGCCGGGGGCGGAGCGGGGCTCAGGCATGAAACCTTATTTCCCGAAGGAAAACAGGGAGGCGCGCATGCAGGTAGTAGCAGTAATCGGAATCGGATCCAATTCGGTGCGCATGCTGATTGCGGAAGTGGAGGAAGACGGATTCCGGCGCCTGACCCGGGACAGGGAGGGGACGAGACTGTTTGCCGGGCTGGACGCGGAGGGAAACCTGCAGCCCGAAAGCATGGAAAAAACTGCCGCGGCCGTGGAACGGATGGCCCGGTCCGCCCGGAAAATCGGATGTGACCGGCTGCATGTCTTTGCCACCAGCGCCTCCCGGGATGCCCGGAACGGGGAAGCGTTCCTGAAGCTGCTGAGGGACAGAACCGGCGCGGAGCCGGAGATCATCAGCGGAGAGGAAGAAGCCGTGCTCAGCTTTCTGGGCGCGACGGAAATCGCCCCGAAGGGGGAGCCCTGCGGCGTCATTGATATCGGCGGCGGGAGCACGGAGCTGGTCATCGGCAAAGCGGGGGAGATCGATCTGGCCATCTCCTGCCAGATGGGCGCTGTCCGGCTGTTCCGAATGCTGCCCATTGAAAAAAAGGAAGACATGCCGGCCGTGGAAGCCGCGGCGGGAAAGATTCTGACGGAAAAATGGAATACCTGCAGGGTGCCGCCCGTGCCGAAAAACTGGATCGGTACGGGTGGCACCTTTACTGCGCTGGCCGCATTGCACAGAGGAATTCACTGGACGGACCGGACCTATATGCACGGAACCTGCCTGCCCCGGGAACGCATCCGGGAAATCGGGGAGAAGCTGGCCGGCATGACGCCGGAGCAGCGGCTGCAGCTGGAAGGACTGCAGCCCAGCCGGGCCGATATTGTGGTCCACGGGATCTGCATCCTGCTGGCGGTGATGAAGCACCTGAACGCGGACTCCGTCGTGGTCAGTGAGTACGGCAATCTGGACGGCTACATCAGAAAGCATTATGCTCAGAAGGGCTGATGTCCTTTCCGGCGGGACAGGCGAAGGCACAAAAAGGAAGGCGCTCCGAATCGGGGCGCCTTCCTCCGTATAGTTTGTGTTCAGCCTTTGGAGGGATTACTTGCGCAGCAGCACAAGCACCAGGGCGAGATCACCTCGCAGGGCTTCCTCCGATTCGGACTCGGGGAAGGCTGCCTGAGAGAGATCCTTGCCGTTTTCTGCGGCATAGGCTCCGCAGAGGGAGAGCAGTCTCTCCCGGGTCAGAACGGAAGTATCAGCCCCGGCGGCTTCGGGAGCGGGCTCGGCGGCTTCCTCCGCGGGAGCTTCTTCCGCGGCTTCGGCGGCTTCCTCCGCGGGAGCTTCTTCCGCGGCTTCGGGAGCGGGCTCGGCAGCTTCCTCCGCGGGAGCTTCTTCTACGGCTTCGGGAGCGGGCTCGGCGGCTTCCTCCGCGGGAGCTTCTTCTACGGCTTCGGGAGCGGGCTCGGCAGCTTCCTCCGCGGGAGCTTC
>ONXY01000377.1 GCA_900321945.1 uncultured Eubacteriales bacterium
CCTGGAAGCGTATTCCTTCGCGCAGAACCCGGCTCTCGCCTCCGTCACCCTGAACAAAGGGCTGAAGAGCATCGGGGAAGGCGCGTTTTACGAGTGCGCGGCGCTGAAGGACCTGACGTTCCCGGAGGGGCTTGAAAGCATCGGGAACAACGCGTTTTACGACTGTACGGCGCTGACGGAAGTCGTCATTCCGGAAGGGGTGAAAAGCATCGGGGAGGACGCCTTCCGCGGATGCTCGGGGCTGAAGTCCGTCATCCTGCCGGAGAGCGTGACGGAAATCGGGGACGCCGCCTTCGCGGACCTCGGGGAAGACTTCAGGGTCATTGCCGTAAAGGATTCCGCCGCCGAACAGTACTGCAGGATCCTGGGCATCCCCTTCGTGAACCCGTAAGGAAACAGGGAAAAAAGCAGGACGGCGCTCCGGAACCTGACAGACTGAAAAAGTACGTCAGCCCGGGATACGGAATGATCATCTTCGGACTGCGCGTCCCGGCGGCAGCCGCGGCCGCGGCCGCCGGCGGGAGCCCGAAGCGGACCGGAAAAAACCGGCCGCTTTTTTTGCGGCCGGGGAGGAAGGAACAGCCGGAAAACCGGAAAGAACGCGGAGGCTGTCCCGCCCGCCGCCTCCCGGTGATTCCGCCGGTTCATACAGGGCCGCGCGCCTTCCCTTGACACGAAAGATACGATTGGTTAGAATATTCCGGAACAGCCGCGGAAAGCGGCCTGAGGTTTCCGGGATACAAATCAACAATATTCCGCGGCGGAAGACCGGGGGGAGAAGAAGCATGAACACCCTGAAAGAGTTTCTGGATTACACGGCGGAACGGTTTCCCGAATGCGAGGCATACGTATGGGAGGAGAACGGGTCCATCGTATCGCGAACGTTCCCGGAATTCCGGGACGACGCGGCGCGCATGGCCCGCGGCATGCGGGAGCGGTTCGGAACCCGGCGGAAGATCGCGCTGATCGGCGTCATGTCCTATCCGTGGATCCGCGCGTACTACGGCATCATGAACAGCGATAACATTTCCGTGCCGCTGGACGCGAAGCTCAGCCTTCCCGAGCTGGAGGAGCGGCTCCGGTTCGCGGACGTTTCCGTAGTTTTCGTTTCGGACGCGCTCGGCGGGCTGAGAGAGGGAATTCTCAGGGCCTGCGGGAAGGACATGACGGTCATGTCCCTCGAGAGCGCCGCCGCGGAAATCTCCGCCGCGGAGGCCGGGGATTCCGGCCCCGTGGATCCGGACGCGCTCGCGTCGCTGATGTTCACCTCCGGCACGTCGGGGGACGGCCTGAAAGCCGCGATGATCACCCACCGGGCGATTCTCGCCGACGTCACGGGCCCCGTTCCGCTCTGCGTCCCCGGAGACCGGCTGCTCTCCGTGCTGCCGATCCATCACTGCTTCGAGATCTTCGTGGGGCAGATGAAGTATCTGTATCTCGGCGCGACGATCTGCGTCAACGACAGCATGGCCAATCTCGTCCCGAACCTGACGAAGTTCGGCATCACGATCGTCGCCGCGGTTCCGGCGCTGGCCAATATGGTGGCGGCGCTGATCGCGCAGGGGCTGAAGACGCGGACCATCGCTGAGATCCGGCAGGCGCTGGGCGGGAAGCTCCGGCGCATCACGATCGGCGGCGCGTCGGCCAGCAAAGAGGTCATCGACACCCTCGCCATGGCCGGAATCACCATCTTCGTCGGATACGGACTGACCGAGACGGCCGGGGGATGCCTCGCGAACTGCGACGCCTCCGTCCGCCCCAGGGAAGCGGGAGCGCCCTATGTGGAAGGCATGGAGATGAAGCTCGAGGACGGGGAACTCTGCCTCCGCGGGCCGATGATCATGCAGGGCTACTACAAGGCCCCGGAGCTTACCGCGAAGGTCATCGACCGGGACGGGTGGTTCCACACGGGAGACCTCGCCGAAATCACGGACGAGAACTACGTGATTATTCTCGGCCGCAAGGACAACATGATCAAAACGCC
Organism: uncultured Eubacteriales bacterium; assembly: GCA_900321945.1. Next base: position 1,985 of record ONXY01000377.1, read on the forward strand.
GAACGGCGAGAAGGTCTATCCGGAGAACTGGGAGAACCGGCTCCTGACCATTCCGGGCGTCGCCGCGGCCATGGTCGCGGAGGTCAGAGGGCATCTGACGGCGCTGCTCTTCCTGAAGCAGGACACGCCGGAGCTCCGCCGGGCCGTGGAGGAGACGATCGGCCGCATCAACGAGGGGCTGCCGAATTACGAAAAGATCCCGGACGTCCGCTTCCGCGAAAAGCCGTTCCCCATGACCACGTCGCTTAAGATCAAACGGGGAGAGGTGATGCGGGAGCTGGAGGCCGCGGGCCGGGACGGCGCCGCCTTCGCGGCTCCGGAAAACGAAACCCAGAAGCGGGTCCTGGAGCAGGTCCTGAAGGTCCTTCCGGGCGGCGGGCCGGTCGGCATTGACGACAATCTGTTCGATCACGGGATGGACAGCCTGCTGGCCATCAATCTGGCCATCCTTCTGGAATGCGGACCGGAAGCCGTCTACGCGTACAGAACCGTCCGGCAGCTGGCCGCGTATAAGGACGCGGAAGGCGGAAAGCCGGCTCCGGAGAAC
>ONXY01000209.1 GCA_900321945.1 uncultured Eubacteriales bacterium
CGCATAATATACATGACAAATGAATAAATGCGTTCTACAGAGCCTGCAGGAAGAGCGTGAAGATCCGGCGGGAGGATTCGTCCGCTTTCAGAGAAACCTCAGGATGCCACTGGACGCCGAGCATCCACTGGGGACCGCCGGCCCGGTAAGCCTCCGGAAAGCCCTCCGCGGCCCAGGCTTCGGGAATCAGCCCGCGGCCGGGCCGATCGACCGCCTGATGGTGGAAGCTGTTGGTCCGCAGCTTTTCCGCTCCGCCGTACAGTCCGCTCAGAATACCGCCGGGAACCAGGGAAACGTCGTGACTCAGGCTCTGACGTCCGTTCTTCTGCCTGTGGTCGGCCCCGGGGAACCGGGTGGGGATATCCTGCACCAGCGTGCCGCCCAGCGCGACGTTCAGAACCTGCATGCCTCTGCAGATCGCCAGGATGGGAAGATCCGACCCCAGCGCTTCGCTGAGCAGCGCCATCTCCATCTTGTCTCTGTCCGGATCCACCCTTCCGAGCCCGGGCAGGGGATCCTGGCCGTAGAGGCGCGGATTCACGTCCACGCCTCCGGAAAGAATGATCCCGTCCAGACTCCGGACCAGGGAAGGAAACGACGGGGCGGGCGTGTCGTAATGGATCGTCACCAGCTCGCCGTTCAGAAGCTCGGCGGCCCGGATATAGCCTTCCGGCATATACTCCTCGTTCTTTTCATAGTCGAAATAGGGTGTGATCCCGATCCGGGGCTTCGCCATTATCAACGCCTCTTCCCGTCCTTGTTCCGCGCGCCGTCTTTCCGCGGGGCGGCGCGTCTGTATTTCATTATACCATCCCGGGCGTGAAGACGTACAGCCCTGCTGCATTTTTCATGTTTTTTCCCGCTTTTTCCGCCGGAAGGGGGACCGCCCGGTACGGAAACGGAGGACGCCTGTCCGCTGAGTTTCCCGGGAACTCCATCCGACGCGCAAAATCTTTTATTGAAGAAACTCTCCGTTTCTGGTATCATGAATCTAAAGATAAAAGTCCCGTGCGCTTATCCGCGCGGACACATCCGAAGGAGGTTTGTTGCAAATGAGAAAATGGTTGGGTCTGCTGCTTGCTGTCTGTATGATTTTCGGCTGCTCCGCCATGGCTGAGGAAGCGGCTGCTCCGGCGCTGGAGAAAGATCTGGTCATCCTGTTCACCAGCGACGTTCACTGCGGCATCGACCAGGGCTGGGGATATGCCGGACTGTATGCCGTAAAGGAGAGCCTCGCGAAGAACAATCACGTGCTGCTGGTGGATGACGGCGACGCGATTCAGGGCGAACCGATCGGAACCATGACGACCGGCGAGGGAATCATCGATATCATGAACGCTGTGGGATACGATATCGCCATTCCCGGAAACCATGAGTTTGACTATGGCATGGACCGGTTCCTGGAACTGGCCGGAAAAGCGAATTTTCCCTATATCAGCTGCAACTTCAACAAGGAAGGTGAACTGGTGTTCGCACCTTCTATCATCAAGGAATTTGACGGCGTGAAGATCGGTTTTGTGGGCGTTACCACACCCATGACCCTTCGTTCCTCCACCCCGAAGTACTTCATGAACGAAGCCGGAGAATTCATCTACGGTTTCCTCCAGAATGAAGAGGGCAAACCCCTGTACGACGCGGTGCAGAAGGCTGTGGACGACGTCCGGGCCGAAGGCGCGGCATACGTGGTGGTTCTGGCTCATCTGGGCCTTGAAGAGGAGTGCGCGCCGTGGCGGTACAGCGACGTGATCGCCAACACCAGCGGGATTGACGCCTGGCTCGACGGACACAGCCACGATACGGAGCAGGTGGTCATGAAGAACAAGGACGGAGCCGACGTCGTCCGCTCCGCCTGCGGAACCAAACTCGCGAATATCGGCGCGCTGACCATCGCGAAAGACGGAACGATTTCCTCTCAGCTGTTCAGCTGGGATGCCAGCATTCCCGCGCCGGCTCTGCTGGGGCTGGAGAATCCCGGCTCCGAAGCGGTGGCCGCGGCCAGCGAAGTGCTGAACGAGAAGCTGCAGGAAGTGGTCGCGAAGACCGCTGTGGACCTGATTATCAACGATCCCACGGCCAGGACCGACGACGGCAAGCCTGTCCGGATCATCCGCAGGGCGGAGACCAACCTGGGCGACCTGTGCGCGGACGCCTATCTGGATCAGTCCGGCGGCGCGGACATCGCCTTCGTCAACGGCGGCGGCATCCGGGTAGCCATCAACGCGGGCGACATCACCCTGAACGACATTCTGAAGGTGCATCCGTTCGGCAACGCGCTGACCGTGATCGAGATCAGCGGCCAGCAGGTGCTCGACGCGCTGGAGTGGTCCGTGCATTCCCTGCCGGGCGAATTCGGCGGATTCGATCACGTGGCGGGCCTGACCTTTGAGTACGACGCCTCGATTCCGAGCCCCTGCGTGGAAGACGCGAGCAAGATGTTCGACCATGTGGACGAAAGCATGACCCGCCGCGTGCGGAACGTGCTGGTGGCCGGGGAGCCGCTGGATCCCGAAAAGATCTACAAGGTCGTTTCCCACGACTATCAGCTGCTGAACAACGGCGACGGGTACACGATGTTCGCCGGCGCCAACGTGCTGCAGGAAAGCGTCAAGCTGGACAACCAGGTGCTGATCGATTACATTACCGGCACGCTGGGCGGCGTGGTCAGCGAGGGCTACGAGGAGCCCTACGGCCAGGGACGTATCGTGGAGGTGAACGCGGCGGAATAAGACGCCGTGTTCCCAGAGGGACGGAAACAGACGCGGAGGACGCTCCCGGTTCGGGGGCGTCCTCTTTCTTTCCGAAGGCGCGGCGCATTTCCGAGGACTGCGCCGGGCCTCCCGGAAGCCGGAA
>ONXY01000200.1 GCA_900321945.1 uncultured Eubacteriales bacterium
CTGTCCAACATGAGCCACGAGATCCGCACGCCGATGAACGCCATCATCGGGCTGAACAACATCGCGCTGAACGAACCCACCGCCTCGCCGAAGGTGAAGGAATACCTGACGAAGATCGGCGCTTCCGCGCAGCATCTGCTGGGGATCATCAACGATATTCTGGACATGTCCCGGATCGAGTCGGGCCGGATGATCATCCGGAACGAGGAATTCTCCTTCGCGAAGAGCCTGGAGCAGGTCAACACCATCGTCAGCGGGCAGTGCCGGGACAAGGGGCTGCATTTCGAATGCGCGATGCGCGGCCGGATCGACGAATACTATATCGGCGACGCCATGAAGCTCCGCCAGGTGATGATCAACATTCTGAGCAACGCGGTCAAGTTCACCCCGGAGGGGGGATCTGTCCGCTTCATCATCGAGGAGGGGCCGCGGTTCGGCGGCCGGGCGACGATCCGGTTTATCATATCGGACACCGGAATCGGCATGAGCAGAGAGTTTCTGCCTCATCTGTTCGACGCCTTCAGCCAGGAGGACTCCTCCTCCACGAACCGTTTCGGGAGCACCGGTCTCGGAATGCCGATCACGAAGAGCATCGTGGAGCTGATGAACGGGCACATCGAGGTGGAAAGCGAAAAAGGCACGGGAACCACCTTTACCGTCACGGTTACGCTGGGAGAGTCGGAGCGGCGGAATGCCGGAGCGGAGGACAGTGCGCTGAAACCGCATGAGCTGAGCGTGCTGGTGATCGACGACGATCCGATCGCGCTGGAACACGCCCGGATCGTTCTCAGCCAGGTGGGAATTACCTGCGAGACGGCGGGATCCGGGCCGGAGGGCATCGGCATGACGCAGATCCGGCACGCCCGCCGGGAGGACTACGACCTGATTCTGATCGACTGGCGCATGCCGGGAATGGACGGCGTGGAGGCGACCCGGCGGATCCGCTCCATGGCGGGGCATGAGACGCCCATCATCATCCTGACTTCCTTCAACTGGGACGACATCGCGGACGAGGCCAGGGAGGCCGGCGTGGACACTTTCGTGCCGAAGCCGCTGTTCGCCGGGAGCGTGCTGGACGAGTTCCGGGAGGCCTTCAAGAGAAAGAACGAAACGGCCGCGCGCGGACGCGCGGATCTGAAGGGAAGGCGCGTGCTGCTGGCGGAGGACGTGGCCGTGAACGCCGAGATCATGGTCATGGTTCTGAGCATGCGGGAGATCGAAGCGGACGTGGCTGAAAACGGAAAAGCCGCCGTGGATCTGTTCCGCAGCCGGCCGGAGGGATATTACGACGCCGTTCTGATGGATATGCGCATGCCGGTCATGGACGGGCTGGAGGCGACGAAGGTCATCCGGGCGTCCGGACGCGCCGACGCGAAGAGCATTCCGATCATCGCGCTCACGGCCAACGCCTTCGACGAGGACGTGCAGCGCAGCCTGCAGGCGGGGCTGAACGCCCATCTCAGCAAGCCGGTGGAGCCGGAAGCGCTGTTCAGCACGCTGGAAACCCTGATTCATCCCTGACAGATCAGGAGGGGAAGGGAGAGAGGACAGGAAATGGACACAAACAATACGGGCGCCGCGAGACCGCTGGACCGGTACCTGTCCGTGGCGGACGTCTGGGCGATGGCCTTCGGCTGCATGGTCGGCTGGGGCGTGTTCGCCATGCCGGGAACGACCTTCCTCCCCGTGGCCGGCCCCGCGGGAACCGTTCTTTCGATTCTGGCGGGCATGGCCGTAATGCTCGTGATCGGAAGCAACTTCGCCTATCTGATGGGCCGGTCGCCCATCACGGGCGGGGTCTACTCCTACACCAAGGAAGCGTTCGGCCGGGACCACGCCTTCCTGAGCTGCTGGTTTCTGTGCCTGTCCTACCTGACCATCGTTTTCCTGAACGGAACCGCCCTGTTCTTCATCGTGCGGACGCTGTTTGCCGACGTGGCGCAGAGCGGGCCGCACTACACCGTCGCCGGAAACGTCATCTACCTCGGGGAGACGCTCGCCTCCGTGCTGGTGCTGACCGGCGTCGGCGCGCTGTTTGTGGCGGCCAAGCCGATGCTCCAGCGCCTGCATACCGTTCTCGCGTTTCTTCTGTTCGCCGGGACGGCCGTGACGGCGGCCTTCTGCGTGCCGAAGGCGCTCTCGTCCGGCGCGTTCCGGGACTTCGGCACCCTCGGGCTGAACAGGGGGTACGCGGTTTTCAGCCTGATCATCCTGGCCCCGTGGGCGTACGTGGGTTTTGAGGTCACGGCGTTCGACACGGCGCATTTCAGGTTCCCCAGCCGGAAATCCGGAAAGGTGCTCGCCGTTTCCATCATCGCGGCGGCGCTGGCCTACAGCTCCATGACCCTGGTCAGCGTGGCGTCCGTCCCGGACGGGTTCGCCTCCTGGCAGGAGTATATCGCGGGGCTGGACGGACTGAAGGGCACGGCTTCCGTGCCGACCTTCCACGCCGCGAAATCCATTATGGGGCCGGCGGGCCTGACAATCATGACGGTTACGGCCGCGGCGGCGATCCTGACGGGCATTATCGGAGGCTACCGGGCCACGACCCGGGTGCTTTCCACCATGGCAGAGGACCGGATCCTGTCGGAAAAGTTCTCAAAAACCACCTACAGCATCGTGTTCATCATGGCGCTGAGCGTCCTGCTTTCCCTGCTGGGCCGGAACACGCTGACCTGGTTCACCGACCTGACGTCCTTCGGGGCGATCGTCGGCTTCGGCTATACCTCGGCCGCGGCGTACCGGATCGCCCGGATGGAGGGAAACAGGCGGACGGTGGTCACCGGCGCGGCCGGCACCGCGATTTCCGCCCTGCTCGCGGTGGTGCAGATCGTCCCGCGGCTGGCGGCCATGGAGGCGATGGGCAGCGAGGCCTTCCTGATGCTGTCCCTGTGGTGCCTGCTGGGGTTTGTATTCTACCGGAGAACGGTGGCGCGGAGCACGCTGACGGAATACAGCGGCATCTCCGCCGCCGGCGTGGTGCTGTTCACCCTGCTGGTGTATTCGGCGATGATGTGGCTGGCGAAGCGGCTGGCCGCCGGGGAAAGCGCGGAATGGATGAAGCAGTCCCTCGTCTGGGGCGGGATCGTCGTGATGGTGATCGTTTTCACCGGCCTGGGGGTCATGCTGCACGTCCAGAACGTGGTCCGGCAGAAGCATGAGTCGGCGGAGCGGGAGAAGATCCACGCGGTGGAGAGCAGCCTCGCGAAAAGCCGGTTCCTGTTCAACATGTCCCACGACATCCGCACGCCGATGAACGCGATCATCGGATACACCGGCCTGGCGCGGAAGGAAACGGATCCGGGGCGGATCCGCGAATATCTGGAAAAGATCGACGGCTCCAGCCGGCATCTGCTGTCGCTGATCAACGACATTCTGGAGATGAGCCGGATCGAGAACGGGAAGATCGAGCTGGAGTATGTTCCGGCGGATCTCCGAGCCGTCTTCGAAGGCATGCAGGATCTGTTTTCCGAGCAGATGAAACAGAAGAAAATGGACTTCCGGGTGCACACCGGCCGGGTGCAGAACCGGTACGTCTGGTGCGACAGGAAGAACCTGAACCGCGTGCTGCTGAACGTGCTGAGCAACGCGTACAAGTTCACGCCGGAGGGAGGCGTCGTCACCCTTTCCCTCGCGGAAACGGGGGCGCCCGAAAACGGATACGGCTCCTACGAGATCCGCGTGCAGGACAGCGGCATCGGCATGTCGCGGGAGTTCGCGGAAAAAATCTTCACGGCTTTCGAGCGGGAACGCACCTCCACCGTCAGCGGCGTGGAAGGTACCGGCCTGGGAATGTCCATCACCAAGAGCATCGTCGACCTGATGGGAGGAAGCATCGAGGTGATGACGGCGCCCGGAGCCGGCACGACGATCATCATCCGGCTGAAGTTCCGTCTCGCGGAGGAAAAGGACGTGCGGGAGACGGCCGAAAAGGAGGAACCCGCCGCGGACGCGGCCGGGGAGAGCGCGGAGGGAACCGATTTTACCGGCAGACGGGCTCTTCTGGTCGAGGATAACCTGATCAATATGGAGATCGCCCGGATGATCCTGTCACAGGCGGGGTTCGAGGTCGAAACCGCGGAGAACGGAAAAGCGGCCGTGGACATGGTCTCAGCCTCCGCGCCCGGCGCCTACGACGTCATCCTCATGGATATCCAGATGCCCGTGATGGACGGTTACGAGGCGACGCGGGCGATCCGCGCGCTGGAGAATCCGGAACTCGCGGAAATCCCGATTCTGGCCATGACCGCGAACGCGTTCAGGGAGGACGTGCAGGCGGCGGAGCAGGCGGGCATGCAGGGCCACATCGCGAAACCCATCGACGTCGGCCTGCTGATGAAGACGCTGGCGGACACGCTGAACCGGAAAAGCGCTCCGGACGCGGCCGGCTGAGCCGCCCGCCGCGGGGAGACGGTTCCGCGGAACGGCCGGTCCGGCCGGACACGACGGAAAAACGGGAGCAGAAAAAAAGGACGTCCGCCGCCGGGCAGACGTCCTTTTTCGCGCGTTCCGTCAGATGACGACCACGCGGGGATGACATTCCAGATCGCCGCGGGTGACGCGGAGCGCGGCGCCTCCCCTCCGGACCAGAGCGGGGTCCCAGAGACGCGTGAAATCCTCCACGGGCCCGATGGGCCAGGAAGCGTTGTATTCCGTGCGGTAGTGCATGGGGAGAATAATCCGGGGATTCAGCTGCTCCGCCACGTCCCGGGCCTCCTCCGGGCCGACGGTAAAGAACCCGCCCACCGGGAGCATCAGAATATCCACGGAGCCCAGGGCCTCCAGCTGATCCGCGTCCAGCAGGCATCCCAGGTCGCCCAGATGCGCGACCCGGAGATCCTCCGCCTCCAGCAGGAAAAGAAGGGTTTTTCCGCGCTTTGAGCCGCCGGCGTCGTCGTGGTCGGCCAGGACGGAGGTGACCGTCACGCCCGGGGCGAAGGTATGGACTCCCGCGTAATCGATGATCTGCGGATGCCCGCCGACCGCGTCCGCGGCGTCGTGATCGTGATGGTGATGGGACACCAGGACGCCGTCCGCCTCCAGATCCGGAACGGGGTAGCCCACGGAGGCATCGAAGGGATCGGTGACGATCCGGAAGCCGCTTTCAAGGGTGATCAGAAATTCCGAGTGGCCGATGTGCTGAAAAAGCATGACTGTCCCTCCTCTTCTTCTTCCGCCGGCTTTCCGCCGGCGCTTTTTCCGCCGGGGGCGGTCCGGAACCGGATTTCGCTCATACGGCGTTCCCGCAGGAAACGGGCGGCCTCACGGTGAAGCCCGCGGCAGGCGGCCTCCGTCTCTTTTCCGCCCTCCTCCAGAGCCTTCAGCAGGCGGATGATTCCGTCCCGGGGGAAGGAAAGATCCGGATGCCTTTCCAGCAGGCTTCGCAGACAGGCCGCCTCCTCCCCGGGCGGGAGCGCGTCCCGCCAGTCTCCGGGGAGCAGGGCCGGGCCGGGCCGCAGACCGATTCCGCCTTCCTCCGGAAAAACCTCCCAGCCCGCCTGTCCGGCCCGCTCCGCGAAAGACGCGCAGGCCTCCGGACCGGCGCACCGCGGCAGATCCGTGAAGTAAAGGACATCCGCCTTCCGGCTCCGCCTCAGAGCGGGGGGCCGGACGCACTCCGCCCCGTCCAGCAGGGTCCGGAGCTCCGCGCGGAGAGCGGAAAAACCGTTTTCACGCATGAGCCGGGACCTCCTTTTCAGAAATGCTCGCCGCCGGGCTCGCTGAGCTTCTCCATTTTCCGCAGGGCGCGGGGCGTCGGCTGCCCGGGGGCCCGCCGGTCCTCCGGGAAATCGTATTCAAAGCTTCCGCAGGCGTTGATCACCGGAATGCCGTCCCATTCGCGCTGACGCTGGAAATCCCGGGCGGAATAGGCCTTGTGAACGTGGCCGTGAAACATGACGGCCGGGCGGTACTGGCTCAGCAGATCCCTGAAGCACTCAAAGCCGCGGTGGGCCAGATCGGGCTGATCTCCCAGGCCGGCGACGGGGGAGTGGGCCAGAAGAATGTCGAATCCGCCTGTTTTTTTCAGCTCCCTCCGGAGCTTCCGGATCCGCTCCTGCATCTCCCGCTCCGAGAACATGGTCGGGACGTCCGGACGGTAGCGCATGCATCCGCCGAGGCCGAGGATCCGCAGGCCTTTCACCATCACCACATGCCCCTCCGCGCAGATGCATCCTTCGGGAGGCCTGCTGTCGTAGGCGTCGTCGTGATTCCCGTGGACGTAAACCACAGGCGCGGAGCAGAAACAGGTCATGTAGCTGAGATAGGCGGAAGGCAGATCTCCGGCGGAGAGGATCAGATCCGCCGCCCGCAGGGTCCCGAGGCCGAACTCGCTCCAGAGACGCTGCACGGGTTCATCGGCAAGAGCCAGAATATGCATGACGGGATTCCTCCGTGAATCAGTAGGCCGGGCGGAAAAGAATACGGTTCTTTACGAGGTCCAGGAGATGTTGCGGACGTCGGATTTGGCGAGGCTGCCGATGCCCTGGGTCAGGATCAGGGGCCGGGCGGAGGGAACCAGCTCCTCCACGGAGGGAAGGGAGCCCGTCACGCAGTCCGCCAGATAATCCATGCAGAGAATCTCCGCCGGGGTCAGCCGCTGGTCCGCGGCGCAGCGGACGACGCCCTGCTGATCCTTCAGTTCGCCCTCGAAGGGGGTGAA
>ONXY01000201.1 GCA_900321945.1 uncultured Eubacteriales bacterium
AATCAAACCCGGTCGTGCTGAGGCACGGCACGCCGAAGCAGCGCATCGCCAGGGTCATCGCGGACGCATACCCGCCGCAGATGGCCCGGCCCCCGACAAGCGCGCTGTAGGCTGTCGACCGGGCTCTGTACAGTTCCAGATTCTGTTGTCTGCTGGCAACGTCGATCAGCTCGGGTTCATATATGCAATGATGCACAAGGAACCGGTCTGCGGCGATTTCCTTCTCAAAATCCGTTTCTCCCCATTCCGGCTGCCGGCGGATCTCATCCAAAGCCGCCATGCATTCCGCGAGCATGTCCGGCAGCAAAGCGGCATGCTGCGCGCAGAACGCTTCATCCGGCGCCTGGATCCGCCCGTAGCGCAAAGAATCCATTGTCTCGCCCTGCGGATAATACAACAGTTCCGGACAATCCATCCTCAGCGCGTAATCGATTCTTTCGCGGTTCTCCAGCGTCAGACGTCCGCTGTAATAGTCCCACAGATCCGCCTGCCCGAGCGCAATGCAGTCGTACCGTGCGGAGAACAGTCTTTTTTCGGTTTCGGTCAGCTGCTGATACCAGTAATGCAGTTCGGGATCATAGAGCTTCCACAGTGCCGATGTCGGTTCCGTCGGATAGGGCGGATTCAGCACGGCGGCTGCGTTGCTGCCGAACATCAGGAGAGCCAGAACCACCACCACTGCCAGTGTTCGTCTCATCGGGCCGCCTCCGTTCCTGCTTCATGGCATATCAGAATCCGGTTGAACAATACAGTTATGAACACCGCATAATCCACAGTACTGGTCTTTCTGAAAGCACGAAACTCATCTTCGGTCATTTTCCGCAAAGTTATCATGATTCTCTCCCGCAAATATCGATTTGTCGATCGTCGTTTGTCACAAAATTCAGGGGATCAGTTCCATCTCGTCCTTCATGCCTGAAAAGCCGTATTTTTCATACAGCGGACGACCTGTTCCGGTCGCTTCCAGGGAAACGGAGGTGATTCCTTTTTCCCGGGCATCCCGGACCAGCAGATCCAGGGTGTGAAAAGCGATCCCCTTCCTTCTGTATTCAGGCCGGGTATATATGTTCATAATATACCCTTTTTTACCGGTCGGATTGTGATATGTCGGCATGACCCGGTAATAGCTGATGCCGCCCGTGCCGATAAACCGGCCATGGTCAAAAACCAGGTAAGCGGTATGTGTTTCATCAGCAAGGGCTTTCTCATAATACTCACAGGACTGCTTTTCAACTTCACTCATGTCCGTGGCGCCTGTCAGTCCGTTGGCTGCGCGCAGTACTTCAATCCGCGTCCTTACCAGCAGGTCAATATCCTCCGGCGTCGCTTTTCTGAATTCAATATTCTGTAAATGCTCTTTCACGCTGATACCTCATGGTCAGGAAAATCAAATGTATTGCAGCAGGCCCATACCGGCTGCCGATCCTGGTTTTAACATATCCGGCCGTCGCCTGCAGGCTGTCCCGTATTTCCCGGAAACAAAAAAGCTCCGCGCAGCCGGATGCCGGAACCCGCTTTGTCCGTGATGAACGAGGCTCTGCCGGAACAATGCTGCTCCGGCAGGGTCTCTTCATACCGCGGATTCCTTTTCCGCCCCCCGCGAAACGCGCGGCTATTCCGCCTTCTCCAGGAAGGAGACCATAACGTATCCCTCGGCGCTGTCCGTCCGGACGTGTACCCAGGAGGGATCCTCGCAGGTTTCCAGCACGATCAGCCGCTGATGCTTGTACAGGCGCATCAGGATCTCCCCGGACTGGCGCGGCTCCGCCCGCAGATTCAGGCTGCTGTCGTCCTCGATATTCTCCACGCTGGCCAGCCAGGCGCCTTCCGGCATGCCGTCCGTGGAAACGGGCATCAGCGTGGGCCGGGGCGTGGGCGTGGCGGCGGGTCCGGGGGTTCCGGCCAGCCTGGGATCCGGGGTGGGAACCGCGGGCGGGCCGGCGGAAACCTTCTGCAGCTTCATGCCCGGATAATAGAAATTCAGAATCTCCTGAAAATTCAGGCCGTAATGCCCCGCCATCCACTGGGCGCCCCGCTGGCTCATACCCACGCCGTGGCCGTAGCGGCCGGAGGAAAGAACAAAGCGGTCCTTTTCCTCCGTTACGGTCACGATCTCGTTGTCCGCGCCGTAAATGCTGAGCCCCAGGCCGCGGATCAGCGCCGGAAACAGATCCAGCGACAGCGTGAAGACGCCGGCCGGGCGGAAATCGCTGAGAATTCTTTCCGGAACGGGCGTCGCGGTCGGCTCCGGCGTGACGTTTTCCGCTCCCTCGTCCGGCTCGTAGGTCAGAGGATCCGGGGTTTCCGGCGCGAGATACTGCCTGCCGGACACCTGAACCGTGATGTCCATCCGGGTCATCAGCCGGCTGGGCGCGGCGAACCGGGGCTTCGAAAGAGTCAGGGCCGTAAGCGCGTCCACCCGGAAGGCTTCCGGATCATGGACGAAATCCGCCATCTGCGGCTGCCGGAAGAGAATATCCCGGACGCAGGCCGTCAGTTCCTCCGGCCATTCCTTTCCGTCCTTCCGCAGAACGGCCTTTCTGACGACGGACTCCGGGTTTTCCAGATCATAGGGATCGTCCGTCACGGCATAGCAGCGGCTGGATTCCTCCCCGCTCCAGACGTGGGAGGGCAGTTCCGTCTGCCCGCCGTTGGAAGCGGAGTAATAGCAGTGGGCCAGCGCGCCGCCGGAGGTTCCGACCACGCCGGCGGTCTCCCGGACCGCCCGGTCGGAGCGCTCGTGCTTTCCCGCCGTTCCGCGGTAAACCTGGTCGTTGGTGGTATCCACCAGATCCCAGGCCTTTTTCGCGTCCATCCGGCACAGCGCGTAGGTCCTGGCGCAGACCGCCTGGGCTTTCAGGGCCTCCAGGGGAAAGTCGTCCCCCATCTCGTAGGGGAGAACCCCCAGCAGGTAGTCCTCCACGTTGACCGTCAGCACGGGCTGCAGCTGTCCGCCGGATACGGTCAGCGTCAGATCCCCCGGATAGAGCGC
>ONXY01000203.1 GCA_900321945.1 uncultured Eubacteriales bacterium
GCGGTGCGTCGGCGTCAAGGCGTTTTTCCACACCGGCGATCAGTTTTTCCCGGATGTTCCGGCAGACAGTCTCAAGATCGTCCGTCATATAGCTGTCCACCGACGTCAGGTCCGCATAGCGGACAAACTTGCCGTCTGCGTAGTAGTGTCCGGGCGGGAACGGCAAAATTTCCGGGCAGAGCCCGACCAGGTTCTGCGCCTCGCTGGCAAAGGCGATGCTCCCGTCACGAAAATAGCCGTAGTACAGCGGCCGGATCCCGATGGGATCGCGCGCGGCGATGAGCTGGTCCCGCTCGCCGTCATAGAGGATCAGGGCAAACTCCGCATCCAGCTGCCGGAACATATCCAGGCCGAACTCGCGGTAAAGCGGAAGCAGCAGTTCGCAGTCCGAGCCGCTGGCAAAGCGGTAGCCCAGGCTTTCCAGGGCGAGGCGCTGTTTTCTCCACCCGTACAGTTCCCCGTTGCAGACAAGCTTGTTTTTCCCCATGGAAAAAGGCTGCATCCCGCTCTCATGCAGGCCCATGATCGAAAGTCTGTGAAAGAGGAGAAGGCCTTTTCCCGCGCTTTCCACGCGGGTGTCGTCGGGACCGCGTGACTTTGTCCGGTCAAAGAACGGCCGGATTTCTTCCTCCGAATACAGATCTGACAGAAATCCCATAACGCAGCACATAAAAAACACCTCCGGATGAATTTGCAGCTCTGTCCCTCAAACAAAAGGACGGACAGCTGCGCATCCGTGGTGCCACCTTTTTTGCCGCGTCCGGCGCGGCCGCTCTGCAGGAGTCCAACAACCCCCTGCGCCTTAACGCGGCGCTGACGGCTCACCTACTTGCCCCGGCTTTCGGCTCGCGGCTCGGGAGGGTTACCTGCTGAGAGGCCGGCATCGGGCTTCCACCGTGTCCCGACTCGCTGTTGCTGTTTCTCTCCGCGGCATGTCTCCGTCACAGCCATGTCTCCCCGGTTTCCCCGTTTGCATGAAACAAATCGGAGGAAAAATCTGAGGATGGATGCATCATAGCACAGGACACGCAGAAAACAAAATACAAATACAATCCGTATAGCCATATATTATCCATATGGTAAGCCGCAGAACGCCCATATCATACGGTCTCGGTATGATAACGCTACGGAAACGGTATTACTTCGCGGCCTGTCCCTGTGGTACCATAACGAAAAAGCGAACAGACAGAAACGAACCAAAGGAGGAACGAAACATGTGCGGAATAGTCGGTTTTACCGGGCAGCATCAGGCTGCGCCGATCCTGCTGGACGGATTATCCAGGCTCGAATACCGCGGCTATGATTCGGCCGGTCTTGCCGTCCGTGACGGAACCAGTCTGGCGGAGGTGGTCAAAGCCACCGGAAAACTGAGAAATCTTGCTGTGAAAACGGACAGCGGCAACGCCCTGGCCGGCACCTGCGGTATCGGGCATACCCGCTGGGCAACCCACGGGGAGCCCAGCCAGACCAACGCGCACCCGCATGTCAGCGGCAACTGCACCGGTTCCGGCTCGGGTCCGGTAGAGGCGGATGTGGTAGGCGTGCACAACGGTATCATCGAAAACTTTGCGGAGCTGAAAGCCAAGCTTCTCCGCCATGACTATACCTTTTACTCTGAGACGGATACCGAGGTCGTCATCAAACTGGTCGACTACTACTACAAAAAATACAAGCTTGGCCCGATTGACGCCATCACCAGAACCATGGTACGCGTCCGCGGATCCTACGCGCTTGCCCTGATGTTCCGGGACTATCCCGGAGAAATATTCGCCGCGCGGAAAGACAGTCCCATGATCATCGGCGAAGCGGGCGGAGAGAGTTATCTGGCTTCCGACGTCCCCGCCATTCTGAAATATACCAGGCGTGTCCAGTACATTGGGAATATGGAAGTGGCGAGACTTGCCCCGGGCGAGGTCAGGTTCTTTGACCTGAACGGCGACGAGGTGTCGCATGACAGCGTGGAAATCACCTGGGACGCCGAGGCCGCGGAAAAGAACGGGTATGAGCACTTCATGATCAAGGAGATTCACGAACAGCCGACGGCCGTACGCGACACCCTGAACAGCGTGCTGAAGGAAGACCGCATAGACCTCAGCGCGGCGGGCCTCACGGACGAGCAGATCCGCACCGTCAGTTCCATCCGCATTGTCGCCTGTGGTTCCGCATGGCATGTGGGAATGGCCGCGCAGTACGTGCTGGAGGATCTGGCCGAGATCCCCGTCCGTGTGGAGCTCGCGTCCGAGTTCCGCTACCGCAAGCTTCTTCTGGACGGGAACACCCTGACCATTGTCATCTCGCAGTCCGGGGAAACCGCGGACAGTCTGGCCGCCCTGAGGGAAGCCAAGGCGCAGGGAAGCCGAACGCTGGCGATTGTGAACGTCGTCGGCTCCACCATTGCAAGAGAGGCGGACAACGTCTTCTATACGCTGGCAGGCCCGGAGATCGCGGTCGCGACGACCAAGGCTTACAGCGCCCAGCTGATGGCAATCTATACGCTGGCTCTGCAGTTTTCCCTCGTCCGGGGAAAAATCTCCGAGGCGCGGTACCGCGGATATATTGAGGATCTGAAAGCGCTTCCGGACAAAATGAACCGGGTTCTGGAGGACAAGGAACGTATTCAGTGGTTTGCCTCCAAGTTTGCCATGGCAAAGGATATCTTCTTTATCGGGCGCGGGCTGGATTACGCCATCTGTCTCGAGGGCAGCCTGAAAATGAAGGAGATCAGCTATATCCACAGCGAAGCTTATGCTGCCGGCGAGATGAAGCACGGCACCATCAGCCTTGTGGAAGACAACACGCTTGTCATCGGCGTCCTGACCCAGAGTTCCCTGTACGAGAAGACGGTCAGCAATATGGTCGAGTGCAAGGCCCGCGGCGCCTATCTGATGGGTCTGACCAGCTCCGGCCACTACAACGTCGAGGACAGCGACGACTTCACCGTATACGTCCCCAAAACAGACGAGCACTTTGTCGGAAGTCTCGCGGTCATTCCGCTGCAGCTTCTGGGCTATTATGCCGGCGTCACCCGCGGTCTGGACGTAGACAAACCGCGAAACCTTGCCAAAAGCGTCACGGTGGAATAAACCGAGTTTGTTTTCCCCAGGCAGAAATACGGACCAACCCCGCTGCGGTTCTGCTTTCACACGGCAGATTTCGCAGCGGGGTTTTGAAAATCACTTGCCAACAGGATGCATCCCGATTATAATGCTTTTATCTTTTCAAAGCATTACGAAAAAGAGAGGATCCATATATGAAAACACTGTTCAAAAACGGGAC
>ONXY01000204.1 GCA_900321945.1 uncultured Eubacteriales bacterium
CCGCGGATCTGGATATTCGGGGAAACGAATGGATCCTCACCGTCAGCGGGGACGCTTTTCTGTATAACATGGTCCGGATCATCGCCGGCACTTTGGCGGAAATCGGCCTGGGTCGCCTCACGCCGGACGCTTTTTCTGCCGCCTTCGAAACCCGGGACCGCCTCGTCCTCGGCATGACCGCTCCGGCCCACGGCCTCGTGCTGGCCCAGGTTCGTTATCCGGAAAAAGCTTTCACCGATCCCGCGTCCATCCGCTGGGCGGAGCCCTGATCCCCGTCCGCTTTTCCCTGCCCCGCCGGTCATTCCGATCCTGTTGTCTGTTGAAAGGCGCCGTATGTTACGACTCACCAATCTCTCTGTTCCGCTGGACTATACGGAGGATTCCCTTCGGGACCTGCTGCTGAAAAAGCTGAAGCTCTCCCCGGCCGATCTCCGTTCCTTCAGCATATCCCGCCGCAGCGTCGACGCCCGTGTGAAGCAGGACGTCCATTTTGTCCTGTCCGTGGATCTTTCCCTGAAAAATGAACAGGCGGCACTTCGCCGCTGCAAAAATCTGGCGCCTGTGCAGCCTCCGGCCAAAAACGCCTTCGCCGTCGCTGCCGCCTTCACCGCCCCGCGTCCGAAGATGCCGCCCCTGGTGGTCGGCGCCGGTCCCGCCGGCCTTTTCGCCGCCCTGACCCTCGCCCGCGCCGGCTTCTGTCCCGTGCTCATTGAGCGGGGGAAGCCGGTGGAGGAGCGCACCCGGGATGTCAGCCTCCTGCAGGAGTCCGGCGTCCTGGATCCGGATTCCAATGTCCAGTTCGGCGAAGGCGGCGCCGGCGCTTTCTCAGACGGCAAGCTCACCTGCGGCATCAAGAGCCCTCATGTCCGGAACATTCTGGAAACCTTCGTGGCCCACGGCGCCCCGGAGGAGATTCTCATCGACCAGAAGCCGCATATCGGCACCGACCGCCTTAAAGGGGTGGTCGCCTCCATCCGGGAGGAGATTCTCCGCCTCGGCGGCTCCGTACGCTTCATGACCCGCCTGGAGCAGCTGATCATCCGCGGCGGCCATGTCGCCGGCGCGGTCCTCAGCCACGCCGGGGAACAGGAGGAGTTCCTCACGGATACAATCCTGCTGTGCATCGGCCATTCCGCCCGGGATACGGTCCAGTCGCTCTTCGGCCAGGGTCTCCGCATGGCGCAGAAGCCCTTTGCCATGGGCGTGCGGATCGAGCATCCCCGCGTCATGATCGACCGCTCCCAGTATGGCGCCTTTGCCGGCCATCCGGCCCTGGGCGCCGCTTCCTATAAGCTGATCTGCCACACCCCGGACGGCCGGGGCGTCTATACCTTCTGCATGTGTCCCGGCGGCGAGGTCATCGCCGCGGCTTCCCAGCCCGGCGGCGTCGTCACCAACGGCATGAGTTATCATGCCCGGGATGCCCGCAACAGCAACGCCGCCCTGCTGGTGGGCGTCCGGCCGGAGGATTTCGGGGATGATCATCCTCTGGCGGGCTTCGTGCTTCAGCGCACCATTGAAAAAGCCGCCTTCCGCGCGGGCGGCGGCGGTTTCACCGCGCCGGCCCAGCGGGTGGAGGATTTCCTGGCGGACCGCGCTTCCTCCTCCTTCGGGGAGGTGCTCCCCTCCTACCGGCCCGGTGTTGTTCCGGCCGACCTGCGGGCGGTGCTTCCCGCCTTCATCGCGGATGATCTGAAGAAAGGCATCCGGGCCATGAATGCCCAGCTGCCCGGCTTCTCCTCTCCGGACGCCGTCCTCACCGGTCCCGAAACCCGGTCCTCTTCTCCGGTCCGCTTCCTTCGCGACGCCCTGGGCGAGGCGGAGGATCTCCGCGGCCTCTATCCGGTCGGCGAAGGCGCCGGCTACGCCGGCGGCATTGTTTCCGCCGCGGCCGACGGAATCGCCGCCGCCCTGAAATCCATGGAAAAACAGCAGCTCCTCTGAGCTGCTGTTTTGTCGTCCCGCGTCCGGCTCACCGGCCCTGGGGCATCATTCTCTCCAGAAAACTGACCGCTTCCTCCCGGGTCATCAGTTCGCAGACCAGCTGATGCGGCAGGCAGATCACCCAGCTGCCCAGCACCCGCTCCTCCCGGTTTTCCAGGGTCACTTTTCCCTCGTCAATGCAGTCGTGCCCCTCACAGTTGGAATCCTCCATCCGGAATCCATCCGGGGTCAGGTGAACCACATTCACCGCTTCTGATCCGTCCGCCATGGTCTGCCGGATGGTTCTCCGGTATTCACCCGTCACCGGCAGCGGCAGGAACCCCACCGGGTTCTCCAGACTGACCAGCACATAAGCTGTCGCCGGATCGTCTTCCGTGATCTGAATCAGGAAAGGCTGCTCCTCGGTTTTCTCCTCAGGAGCCGCGGACGTCTCCTCTGCGGCGGTCACGGCCTCCGGCGGTCTTTC